>NZ_JAUBRB010000050.1:0-51615 GCF_036701585.1 Microcoleus sp. POL10_C6
CACTTTACCCTCGCTCTCGCGAGCGCATAACCCAGGCTACGTCAAGTGCCATCGATATATTCAGCAAGCCCTAATTAAATTTTTTGTAGTTACTCAATAATTCTTCTCCAATATATAGCCTTTCTCCGTAACATGAGGTGCTCATAGGGCATAGAGCATAGGGCATAGGACTCGCCCCCATACCTCGCTTTCTTGAGAACCGCTATACCAGATTCTGTTAACATGAAATTTAGATGCGTTCGCCCTGTTTATGGCCTCGCCTCTTAAATGAAGGATAATTAATTAATAATTAAATGGGGGCGCAAAATCAAAAATAATGGCAATGCTTGTATCACAGTTTAAATGTGCAACAGCTTAACAACTTAAAAAAATCTCTTAATCATTGGAAATTGGAAATTGGAAAGTGGTAAATTGGAATTGGGAATTGTGCTTGTAGTGACGACTTTAATCCTCATAAAACTCGCTCGTACTTGCCTTCCTCACTACCAATCTATAATGCTGATACCGTACACGATCCTGATTAAACCGACTGGATATCGACGGAAATCGATAAATTGAGAAATATAAAAATTTGTATTTTTCAAACTCTTCCACTTCTGCTTGTGGGGCTTTGCATCTAGCTCGCCTAAAATATGCAATTTCTATGCCGATTAGGTGATTGGTTTGTGTTAATATGCTAAAATATCCAACAACCACGCGGTAATAATTAGGTGGACAAACTTCAGACTGATATAGAGGCAATCTACTCTCAAATTGAGGAATTGCGCTTGGAACGCCAGCAGCTTAGTATTGCCGATGTTGTCCCAGCCGGTGATTCGCCCCAAGCGATCGCCGATGCTTATCGGCGTCACGCAAGGGAAACAGCACAAGTGTCGGCAGAAGTCAAGGGGATAGATGACGCGATCGCGGCTCTGTCTGCTCAACTGAGTCAGAAACAGCAGCAGTCGGTAAAGTTGCAAAGAATCACTCCGATGGAGGAGCAAGTTGAAGAAGGAAGAGTGCTTGCTCAGGGACACGCGGAACGGATTAATGAACTGGCGGCGGAACTGGCGGCGGAAGTGAAGGGACTCAAAGCTATCGCCGACCAAATTAGTCCCAGCTACTGGCAGGTTTATTACAAGCCTTTTATTACTGGTTTTAAAAGTATTTCTGTTCCATACGTGCGATCGGACGGGGATGTTTGGACTATTGTCAATCGAGTAGTTTAGAGAGGCTGCGGGAGCAGAAATAATCAGCGCTGAAGACAATTTTTTTCCTGTCCCTATTCCTCCACCTCAACCTCGCAGCAGTTGCTTAATGGTGCCGACCAATTCTTGAGGGTGAAATGGCTTGGCGATGTAAGCGTCTGCTCCTTGTTTCATTCCCCAATAGCGATCAAACTCTTCGCTTTTGCTCGAACACATTACCACCGGCAAATTTTGGGTTTTAGGGTCGCTTTTGAGCCGACGACAGACTTCGTAGCCGTTCATCCGGGGCATCACGATATCCAGAACGACTAAATCTGGGCGGTTAGCCTTGATTTGCTCTAGAGCTTCTACGCCATCACTCGCTACCGTGACGTTGAGTCCTCTACCTTTGAGCAAGTCGGCGATCATCTCCCGCAGAGTGACGCTATCATCAACAACCATAACTGTACTCATAGAATAATCCCTACCAAGTTTCTGGGTTGAAACGTTCTCATTAACGTTTACACTAACGTTCACCTTCAAAGGTGTCTTTTCCTGATTGAGATTGCGCTCTGCTAAATGTAGTTTACCCACTTTTGCTGATTTCTCAATCATTTTCTGAGTAATTACCACCAAATTTAAAGATCCGCGCAATCTCGGTTGACACACGAGGCTATGTCCGTTAGTCTATCATTTTCTTTCTCAAATGGTACTATTATCAAAAAATCAGGGTATAGCTTGGTTGTGCGTTTCCCGTTGAGGACGGCGGTGCTCGGCCACCTGCATCAACATTTGTCTAATTAGGATTTTTCGTACCAAAAGCGGATAGTTTTTGGTCGTAGACCGTCTCTAAAACGACCGGGCGCTGGCGGTAGCTGTGACCGGTGTTTTTGCAGCCATTAGCAACGATTCCCAAAACGGAAGCTCCAGAAATTTTTAATTCTTCTAAAACTTTGCGAACTTGCGATCGGTCGGTTTGCCCAATTTGGACGACCATAATCGTAGCGTCTGTGTGAGCTGCGATCAAGTGGGTGTCTGCTAAGCCTGCTAGTGGCGGGGTGTCATAAATTACTAAGTCAAAAAATGCTTGAAATTGCTCCATCAGATACTGCATTTTTTTGGAAGAAAGAAGCTTGATCGGATCGGGGGGAATTTGGCCTGCAGTGAGTACAAACAAATTTTCTTGGTTCGGGGCTCGTTGAATCGCGTCATTGAGGCTGAGATCTGTGGAGATGGCATCGCCTAGGCCACGCACGTTTGACAGTCCTAATTTAGCGTGCAGTTGCGGGCAGCGCAAATCTGCATCTACTAACAATACTCGCTGTCCGACTGCTGCTGCTGTGGCTGCAAGGTGCAAAGCTATTGTAGATTTGCCGTCTCCGGCTACGGCTGAACCAACTAAGAGCGATCGAATTGCCCTGCCTGCACTCAGCAAGTGAATGTTCGTGTATAACGATCGAAATGCTTCTAAAAATTGATAGTCCAAGTCGCTCAAAATACTTGGTCCCCCGCTCATCGGACCAGTATGTCTAGCTTCGCCCGGTTCGACTACTTCCACTTTCGAGTTCGATCGAGCCGATGTTAGTTTCCTCTGTCTGGCTGGCGGCCTGCGCTTGACTTTTTTGGTAAACGGAATCACCCCGAGTATTGGCAATCTTGTGGCGATTCTCAGTGATTCTGGAGTGTGGAACACAGTATTTAGTACCTCTACCAGCAAGCCGACTGCTATGCCCAGGAGAGTGCTTAAAATTACTGCCAGCGCTAACTGTTTTCTGGTTTGTTTGACGGTAGCTGTTATAGGCTGGCCGAATTTGTCTAGCGGAATTTGCGGAGGATTTATCAGCACCCAGGGGATTTGCTGCTGAGCTGCATCGATCCGCAACGCTTCTCGTTTTGCCAAGAAGTCCGAAAAACTTTTAGTAACTACTTGCAGTTCCCGCTGTAAATTGTCGTATTGTCGGGTTGTGACTGAAAAATTTCTAATTTTTTGGTTGAGAGCATTTTGCAAAGCGGTCATTTCGCGATCGCGCGCTTCAACTTCTTTGATTTGGGTCTCTAAATTTCCCATCACCACTTTTCTTGCTTGTTGAGTGGCGGTTAAAATCAGTTCTTCCCGACTTTTTCGCAACGCTAAAACTGGCAAACTGTCTTCTCTATACTGAGCTAATTTTAATGACAATTCCGAGTCAATTCTCTGAATTTGACCTAAGAGTCCGGCGTAAGCTTGTCCTTGGGTCATCAGCAGCCCCTGGGGATTATTTTCGTTGAGTAGTTTTTCATAGCTTTGATAGAGGTTTCGCATCCCTTTTAGCTGAACTCTAATTTCTACTTGCTTACCTCGAATGCTTTGAACTTGTTCAGAGAGAGATTTTCCCTCCATCTGAGGTTCAAACAAGTTGCTCTGCTGCCGCAGTCTTTGGACTTGCAGTTGTAGAACTTCCACTCTTTCTCGGAGCTTGGGCATCTCCGTATCTATAAACTTAATACCTTGATTAATGCCCATCAGCCGTTGCTGCAAGCTGTAATCTAGATAAGCTTTAGAAATTTTCTCCAATACGCGGTAAATCTTTTTTTGGTCTGAATCTTTGTAGCGAACTTGTAAAATTTTTGTGCCTTGCTGTTTGCCATCTTTCGTGTAGCTGATGCGCTGGATCGACATTTTTGATATCAGTTCGCTATAGTTCATTTTGGGATACGAAGCCCGCAATTCCTCAATCACTGGCTGCATCATTTTGGGACTTCGCAAAATCCTAATTTGGGTTTCGTAGTCTAGTAGGCTAATTCCTTCTATATTAATTCTTGCTAAGTCGGCAGATTGGGTGTTGTTTAATTGTTTGGATTGCAAACCTTCAGCCGTGGCTGGTTCTACTAACAGGGAAAAGGAGCCTTCATACTCGATCGTAATCTGTTTAGACGTGAGGACGATCGCTGTTCCTGCCAGGGCGCTCAAAGCAATGGTGGCTGCTGCCATGACCAAGAAGCGACGGCGCACGACCCCTAACAACCAGGACAAGTCTAGCTTTTCTTCTTCTCTCTCCTCTACGAAGTGAGATCTGTAGTTCTGAGCTGATAACTCCGGCAGTTTGCCATTCGATTTGGGTTTGAAGGGTTGATAATCTTGTCTGCTATCCATATTCAGCCTGGGTATTTTTGAGGTTGATATTTTTGAGGTTGATATTTTTGAAGCGGCCAGGTCTCGGCTGGGTAATCTTATTGTTTCGTTTATTCTAGCCTTTGCCAGAAATTATCCACCTCACCCGCCGCCTTCTTACCTGAATAAAAATCGGAGAACGTTTATAAAATTTAACACTCCCGTAGCTGGCCCGACAGGTCCGATTACAGCGTTCATGCGATCGACAAAATTGACGAGACCCCTGCGAGATACGATAATCATGTCGTTGTTGCGAAGTTGAGGATTGGTTTCTTCGTTAATTCCTTGAGTCAAATTGACTTCGATCGTCCGTTTAGTAGCTGTACCATCGTTATTGAGGCGGACTAGCTCAACTTTATCCCTTCTAGCTCTGGTATTCTCGTAGCCAAAAAATCCTCTGGAAATTAAAGCTTGATTCAGGGTGGCATTAGCTGGGAGCCTCACGGGATCGAGGGATGTTCTGAGTTCTCCTACTACATAAACGTTAATGCCGACAGGGGCAAAGTTAGTGGTCGCCAGTACGCCAGCTTCTGCAGGGTTGACGATCGTAGCTTTGGGCACGATGATCGTGTCTCCCTGCTGGAGGATTGTATCTTGGGCACCGTCGCCGGACTCTAAAAACTGCCACAGGTTGACTGGGATAATTTGTTCGCCGCTTCTGGTGACGCGCCGCACTTGGATTTGCCGGATGTCCGCATCGGAGGTGATGCCACCGGCTAGCTGAATCGCCCGGATGACGGTGGGGAAACCTTCGCGGCTGAGGTCGTTTGTGGTGTTGCCACCGATCACGACGTAAGCCCCAGGGCGGGTGACTTGACCCACGATGGAGATTGATCGAGGTTTTTCTGGGGGTGGCGAAAAGTTTGCCGTCGCAAATTGACGAGCTTCTGCTTGGTTAAAGTTGGCGACTGTGGGGATCACGATTGTGTCTCTGTCTTGCAAAATGATGTCTTGAGAGATGTCTCCTTCTTGCAAGAATTTCCACAGGTTGACGTTGAGGACTTGATCCGGGCCGTCTCGTTGGGGACGGCGGACGCGGATGTTGCGGATGTCGGCGACACCCGTGACGCCTTCTGCTAGTCTGATCGCTTGGGTGACGGTGGGGTACTGGACACTCGGCGAGGCTCCCGGGCCAGGAGTTAGGGTGATGGTGAAGTTTCCGGGCCTGGTAACTTCTCCGATGACGCCGACGTTGAGGGGGCGGGCGGCGACGAGGCTGACTGTGACTATGGGGTCTTTGAGGACGCGGCGGTAGGCGTTCCGGATGATGTTGGTGGCTTCTACTAAGGTGCGGCCGCGGATGGAGACCAAGCCGATCAGGGGCAGGTTAACTGAACCGTCGGAAAGAACTTCGTAGCCGCGGCTGAGTTCGGGTACTTCGAGTATTTCTACTTGGATGCGATCGCCGCCGCCGAGTTTATAGCTTTCCGGCGATCTCGTAACGGGCGCAACATTCTGGGCTTGCTCTGTGCCTAGCGGGATGGGGAGTTGTGCCGGGGTGCTTCTGGCGTCAGCGAGGACACTGGAAGCAAACAAGACAACACCCACAACCGACCGGGCTATCTGTCTTGGAAAATGGGTGTTAACCATACACCACCTAATTTTATTGACTATGATTTATATAAGTGTAGCCTTTTTAGTGCTGGGCAAAAAGCTCATTATTTTAAGCGATCGCCGAAAAAACGATGCTGTATTTGTGCTTTATGCCTAATTTCTGTGTTAGCGTGGTTCCGGGTTGACGGCTATATTTTATATCTCGATAATTTGGTCTTTTTTCGGATAAAGGAAAGCAATTATGACTGAACCAGTGTCTCTACCAAATATGCTGAAAGAGCTGATTTTAGGTAGTTCTTCATTGACATGGATGCTACTTGCTATAGTCGCGATAGCCACTATACTATTATTTCAATTTGCTAGCTATAAAAAAATAGGTTTGGCTTTAGAAAAAAGCTTTGCTGGTCTTTATATTTTTATCTCTCCCTTTCTGATACAACCTCCTTTTAATTACTTGCATTTTGTCAACTTGAAAGATCCAGAAGGTGGCATCTTAAAACTCATACCTTATTTTTTTTACCCCTGGGTAGTATTTATTTTAATTTCAAGAATTAAAAATTTTAGTAGCAATTTTATAGAAATTTTTGCCAAAGTATTGACAATGAATCCTTTTTTCTTACTTTATATATTACTTCCATTACTGTCTACATTATGGTCTCTAGTTCCTGAAGCAACGCTAAGAGCAGGCCTAGCTTTTTCAGGATTTACTGCTTTCGGGTTTTACATTGCAGCCCAATATAAATGGGAGGATTTATCTCGTTTCTGGCGGTGGGGATACACGGCAATAGGTTTGGCAAGTTTTGTAATAGAACCCCCTGGAGCAGGCGATTTTGTCGGCTTAACCCAATCTAAAAATTCTTTGGGGGGAGTCTTAGCTCTCTGTACGGCATTTTGGTATTTGCATTATTTTCAAGGAGCTAAAACTCAGAAAGAGCGCTGGATTTCTTTGGGAATGATGTTCTTTTCCTTTTACCTAGTAAGGGCTAATAAATCGGGCTCGGCTCTCGTGATTACTATCATATTAATAATGGCAGTGTCGTCACTAAATTTTCTAAAAAAATTAAGTTTTCAGTGGGCCTTTACGGCGATTATATGTTTCCTGGTGGTCAGCATAATTATGACTGTTTTTGTAGTAGACAACCTAGAGGATATTATTGTAGGTGGGTTAGGCAAGGACTTGACTCTAACTGGGCGGACAGAATTCTGGCCACAGTTAATCGCTGCGGTCAATCAGCGTCCCTGGTTTGGCTACGGATACGATGGATTTTTTCAACAAGATAAGTTAGGAGCGGGTACTCCTGCTTATTTTATTTATACTCCAAATGGATTTCAACCGAAAAATCCTCACAATGGCGCCATCGGGATCTTGTTAGCCTTCGGTTGGCCGGGATTAATTTTAATGATGACTTCCTTGGTACTCAATTTAGCTTACGCAGTTCGGTATTTGAGTCGTAGCACCCTGGAAGAAGCGGGAATGCCTATTTGTTTTCTAGTGTCTATTATTATAAGCAACATCACAGAAGGTTATATTATAGAGATAGCAAATCCTTGGCTGAGTTACGCAATGTTGACGGTTCGACTTGCGATAGATAATGCTAACAATAGTTCTAACAGTAGCACCAGTAACCCTCAAAGGCGTTATTTAGCTCACACTGTCCATTGAAGTAACCATTGGGCGGATCGTGGGTCAAGTAGGGGAACATCTCATATTTGTAAAAACACTTCTTCTGATTCCTTCCTTCTTCCTCTTTCCTTCTGCCTCCTACCTCCTGCCTTCTGCCTCCAAACTCCAATTTCTAGGTTGGCTGCTTTCATTGAGACGCTCCCTTAAGTTGTGGTATGTTGTTATAGGATCAACCAGTCTAATTTTGCAAGATTGCCGACCCTGCCAGAACCGCGTTTGTGTTTTGTAAAGATTTAAAATATTCTGATGCTAGATAAGTTAACTGCGGTCAGTCAAAGGCTCGGCCCTAGTCTGCGCCAGGTACTCAGCAACATAGCTTGGCTGTTCACTGACCAAATCTTGCAGATGGGTCTAGGCCTGTTTGTAGGCCTTTGGGTGGCTCGCTATCTTGGTCCGACACAATTTGGATTGCTCAACTACGCGATCGCCTTTGTGTCGCTGTTTAGTTCAGTGGCAACGATGGGGTTGGGTACTCTGGTAGTGAGGAATATCGCTCGCGACCCAGAATGCAAAAATGAGACTCTGGGAACAGCCTTCGGACTGCAATTTACTGGTGGCTGCATCACTTTGTTGTTAACTGTCACCGTGATTGCGCTACTCAAGCCCAACGACACTCTGACTCGGTGGCTGGTAGGTATCATCGCAGCAGGAACTATCTTTAATGCTTTTGAGGCTATCAATTTTTGGTTTCAGTCCCAAATCCAGTCAAAATATACAGTGTTGGCTAAAAATTCGGTATGTTTTTTAGTTGCTGCTGTCAGAATTGGGTTAGTGACAATTAAAGCCCCCCTGCTTGCCTTCGCCTGGGTTCGATTGGGAGAGGTGGCATTGGTAGGAATCGCTTATGTATATTTTTATAAGCTTACGGGGAATAAAATTAAGGATTGGCATTTTAGTTGGGAACGGTGTAAGGAACTGCTCTCGGAGAGCTGGCCGATAATTTTGTCGGGATTGGCAGTTTATGTGTACTCAAAAACCGATCAGATAATGCTCGGCGCCATGAATCAAAATGCTCAACTGGGCTATTATGCTGCGGCTGTTAAAATTTCGGAAATCTGCGATTTTTTGCCGATGATCATATCAAGCTCTATTTTTCCCAAATTAGCGAATTTGAGAAAGACAAATTATGAAGAATATCTAAATAAATTTCAAATTTACTCGGATATTATGATATTTTTATGGTTGGGGGTGGCCATACCGATATCATTACTTTCTCCCTGGATAGTGCATCTGCTTTACGGTGAAAAATATGCACAGTCAGCAGCGGTACTGGCTCTCTACGTTTGGGCGCAATTTGGCAGTAACTTTGGAGTAGCACGGAGTACATATTTGAACATAGAAGGTCAGTTGCGCTACGGCCTTTACTTGACTGTAGTCGGATCTATTTTCAATGTAGCGTTGAATTTTTTCCTGATTCCTAAGTATGGAGCTTTTGGAGCAACTGCAGCTACTCTTATAACTTATTTTTACGTGATTATATTAGTGAATTTCTTGATTAAGGAATTGCGACCCTTCGGAAATTTCATCTGGCGATCCCTTAACTTATACAAGGCAGCTTGTAGAATCAGAGGATTAATAAAGTGATTCAAATTAAACCTAAAATCGAACAGCGATCGAATTGCCCCTATTGTGGAACAGAACTTCATCCCAAAAATGTTCTGTGGCACGGTATCCACATTATTCTAGACTCTAAGTGCGAGGGATGCGGCAGCGAGATAATCGACGATTTGAGAGTAGGTCATGGAGTGAAAAACTACATCCAAGTTAATTTAATAAAAGGAGAAGTTTTTGCAGCCGATACTTACAAAAAGGAATGGTTAGGCAAACCATTACTCTATTCACTCCAAAATCCTCAACCGGAACAACTTGAGATTGTAAAAGAAATTTTTAAACCCTGCAATCGGGTAATTATCTTAAACTGTATCGATCATCTTTATGGTCACTCCCTGCTCAAGTTGCTAAATGCACAAAGGCACTTAGAATGCAATTCTGACTACGGGTTAGTTGTGATAGTTCCTAAGTTCTTAAGGTGGATGGTTCCCGATGAAGTTGCAGAAATCTGGACAGTACCTATGTCTTTAAAAAATGGTCAGAATTACTATCCCAGTTTCGCCGAGTTTGTTGAAGAAGAAACTAAACGCTTTGATGAAATTTATGTCAGCGAAGCCCATTCTCATCCTAGTCAGTTCGACATCACGCGCTTTACTAGAGTTCCCAAACATAACTTTGAGAACAAAGAAATCAAAATTACTTTTATTTGGCGCGAAGATCGTTTATTAGTTAACCGTTTGCTGTTTCGAGTGCTTAGAAAAATAGATCAACAAGCAATGTCACTGCGATTGCAAAATTTAAAAATTCAGCAGTTATTTGAGAAGATCAGGTTGCAAGTACCAGAAGCACAATTTGCAGTGGCTGGCCTGGGCACAAAAACTAAGTTTCCAGAATGGATTAAAGATTACAGGGTGGATAGTTTTAATGAAAAAATTGAAAAGGAGATTTGCCACCTTTATTCAGAGAGCCGCTTAATAATTGGTCTTCACGGCTCCAATATGTTGCTACCGTCTGGTCATGCTGGTATGACAATTGATTTGATAGATGAGCGGTGGGGAAACTTTGCCCAAGATATTTTATACCAAGAAAGCGACCCGAGAATGGCTACTTTTCGCTATAGATTTTTGCCGTATCAGACTAGCAATGATACACTGGCATTCATAGCGGCTGTAATGCTTCTCAAGTGGTCTAAGTTTAAATCCCAGATGACTGCTGATGTTATATAATGTCCGGCTACTTAGACATAATACCGAATTGGCTAGCATTCAACTATTTTCCGTATTATAAATATGGATGAACTTGTCAATGTTGTGAAAGTCTTTGACATTTTTTCTCAACCATTGTTCATCCTTGTCCCACCACTTAAACTTCAGCAGAAAATCAATCTTTTGTTCATCAAACCTATAGCGAATAAGTTTGGCGGGAATTCCTCCACAGATAGCATAAGGTGGCACATCTTTGGTGACAACGGCTCCGGCTGCGATGATGGCTCCATCACCAATAGTTACACCATCTACAACAATAACATTTGAGCCAATCCAAACATCATTACCTATATGGACAGTTTTTTCCTCTTCTTCAAAATATTTTTTGTCTACAAAGGTTGTCCCTACTAGTATCTTGGGCGAATAAAATATCGGATGGCTTGAAACAAAATTTCCTACAGGATGTACGCCTAAGCGAATGATGCAGTTTGGCCCAATCGAACAAAAATTGCCGACAACACCATTGAAAATTCGCGTATTATCGCGCACATAAGTGTAAGAACCAATGACAGAATCTTTTATGGCTACGCGACTAGACACACTAACATTGTGACTGATAGTTGAATTGGTAACCAAAGCCATATAGTCTTGATAAAAATTATCATATTTAAACTTGTTCTTCCACCAATTGACTAAAAATCGCAGATATTCAGTGATCGGATTTTTGAGTAGAGAACTGAGAAGTGTTGACATTTTAGACATGGTTACTAATTACTTATTCAAGGTTAAATATTGTGTTCCCGCATAACTTATTTATTTTTTTCTTAATACGCCTGATTAATGGGGGATGATAATCATAAAATGTATCTTGAGTGAATTGATCGGCTACAAAATTTCGGATCGCGTGGTTGGGATGCCTTAAAGGAAAGGTTATTGCTTCCGTTGGCATATTACTGTATATACTATCTTCTCCTGAAGTATGGGTAGCTTGACTGCCAAATCCAATATTAGAAATTAAATTTTTTTCTGGAATAATAGCAAGTCCATTTTGAACCCAACAAGTAAAAAGCCATCTAAAAAACCAATTGTTGAGAGTTCCATCATAGGAAACTTGAAAAGCACTATCCCAAACTTTTACAGATTGAGGATTAGCTAATAAATTTTCGAGAAAACCTGCTTCCCGAAGTTGAGGCCATAACTTCATGTCAATATCATAGTATTGCCATGCTCGGCGCCAAGTTGCCCATCCCCAACAGTTACTAAAACGCGAAAAATAGTAACTGTCTTCTGTTCTTTTTCTCCCAAACTGTAAATTCACACCAGCGATTGACATAATCCGTTTGTCATCTCGATAATGCTCTAATAACTGTTCACAAAAAGGGAAGAAGTTTGGGTGGGGCAAACAGTCATCTTCTAAAATAATTGCTTCCTCTACGGTATTAAATACCCAGTCGAAACCGCTAGAAATGCGATCCTTGCAACCAAAATTAATCTCTGAATAATTTTTTAGAACTTCACAGTCCCAATCGACCCGATCGATAATTGCACGTACAGCGGCGCACTTTTCAGCTTCCCCAGGCTTGTTGGCACGAGGGCCGTCAGCAATTACTAACAGCTTAGGCGGTTTAACTTGTCTAATCGCCTCGAAGACTTTTTCGGTATTATCAACTCGATTGAAAATAACGAAAACAATGGGAGTTTTTATCTGGGAATGTGGCATTTAAACTGTTCAACTCCAAAGATTATAAATATTTTGGCTTAGTAGAACTCATCATTATAAATGTGCTAGGAAGCTTGCAGGGTTGGTCTGTTAACTTAAGTTCTAAATTCCAATTTATCACCAAAAAGTTCGCGGGTCAACTATAATACAGCAATAGTTTATCCAGACACACTTCTAAGACTGACGCTCTTAAACTCTCAAACCTTGATACCCCGACCCCCCTTGGCTAAGTGGGGCACTCTTAAAGCCCTCTTGTGAAAGGGGCGAGCGACTGCGTAAGCCCTAATTTCGTTCTTGTAGCGGCGGTTGCAACCGCCGAGCGAGTGGCAAAATAAAACACTGTTACTTTTAGCCTTACCTATCGTTAAAAACCGCAACACAGGGAAGAATGAACCGTACTAATATCGCCGTCCTTTTAACTTGCTTCAACCGCAAACAGAAAACATTGGCTTGCTTAGAGGCTCTTTTTAACCAGGCATTTCCAGCCAATGTAGATATTTCCACCTATATAGTAGATGATGCCAGTACCGACGGTACCAGCGAAGCAGTTCACCAAGCCTACCCTCAAGTCAAGATTTTTCATGGGGATGGCAATTTATTCTGGAACGGCGGAATGCGCTTTGCTTTCACCGAAGCCATGAAAGACGATCCCGACTACTACCTTTGGCTGAACGACGATACAATTATGTATCCAGAAGCCCTTAAAACCTTATTAACAACCAGCAACCAACTCGCTCAAAAAGGAGAAACAAAAGCCATCGTCTCCGGTTCTACCTGCGATCCCCAAACGGGTAAAACTACTTACGGTGGCGTGGTGCGAGACCACCCCCTTCTTCCCTTCCGATACCGCCTCGTAGAACCAACTCAAGAAGCTCTACTTTGTAGCACAATACATGGCAACTGCGTTCTACTTCCCCGCAATGTCGTCCAACTTGTGGGCAACCTAAATCCTGCTTTTGTTCATTATATTGGCGATTGGGATTATGGTTTACGAGCGAGACAGAAAGGATGTACAGTTTGGATTGCTCCCGGTCATTTAGGAACTTGTTCCCTAAACCCACAGGTGACAAAAACCGCTGCAAAAAATTTGAGCGAAGGGTTAGATAAAATGAGCACGCCGAAAGGTTTATCCTTTAAAGATGCGACCCTGCAACCGCCTGGAGAATGGAAGGTATTTACTCAGCAGCATGGTGGTTTGTTGTGGCCAATTTATTGGCTGCTACCTTATAGAAGGTTAGTTTGGTTGTCAGTGTTGAGTAAACTGGGATTGACTAAAAACAAAACTCAAGGTGAATAGGATGGTTGACAAAAATGAATTTCGCATCGCTTGGCTCGTTCCTTCGGCAGAATTTGGGGCCTATTGGCCGCCGGTTTTACATGAGCTGAAAAAACTAATTCCGAACACGATTTTTTATACAGGTCGCCTCTGGCCTCGCTACGATCCGGAAGCTCCTGGTACAGAAGTAGTCGAAGTTGTGGGAGATACTCAATTCATCACCACCCAAAAGATAGAAACGGGGTACAGTCGTGGTTATATTAAGGCTACTCCTGGGATTATTTTTCCTCTTTTGAAATTCAAGCCCCAGGTCATTTTTGCTAGTGGATTTTCGATCTGGACATTGGTAGCTATAATCTTTAAGCCTATAGGGAAATGGCGACTGGTTTTAGTTTATGAAAGTAGTTCCCCGAATGTAGACTTTCGAGATTCTAAGGTGCGCTCGACTATTCGACGCTGGATGGGGAAATTTGCTGATACCTTTGTTTCTAATAGTCGCCGAGGTAAAGAATATTTGGTAGAAGTGATTGGGGCCGACGAAAGTAATATCTTTGCTAAACCTTACATGGTTCCTGATGCTAAAGCTTTGGTACAAAAGTTAGAAAATAATAAGTCTGTATCCTTGTCATTTCCCCACCCAATTTTTTTGTGCGTGGGTCAAGTAATTTCTCGCAAAGGGATTAAGAATCTGTTAGAAGCTTGCACAATTTTGCAAAGCCAGGGATACTCGAATTACACAGTCATTATCGTTGGAGACGGAGAACAGCGACCGGAACTAGAAGCTCTTACAAAAGAATGGGGTTTAGAAAAACAAATTGTTTGGACAGGGTGGATAGAATACGGATACTTGGGCTCTTATTTTCTAGAAGCTGATGTGTTTGTTTTTCCTACGTTAGAAGATACTTGGGGAATGGTGGTGCTAGAAGCGATGGCATTTGGTAAGCCGGTTTTGTGTTCAAAATGGGCGGGGGCTTGCGAAATGATCGTTGAAGGTGAAAATGGTTATATTTTTGATCCCTATCAGTCGGAAGGTATTGCAAACGCGATGCGGGACTTGATTGATTGCCCCGAAAAGTTAGTGATGATGGGGCAAAAGTCCCAGGAACTGATCGCTGAACATACACCAGAAAAGGCTGCAAAATTAATAGCAGATGTGACGTCGCTAGTATTGGAGAAAAGTTGATGAAAATTCTTTTATCTGCCTTTGCCTGCGAACCGAATCTCGGCTCCGAAGAGGGAGTAGGATGGAATACTGTTATCCAATCTGCTAAACATCACGAAAGTTGGGTATTTACTCGCACGTTTTGTCGATCGTACATTGAAGCAGAACTAGAGCGGAACCCAGTGCCAAACCTGCACTTTGTTTATTTTGATCCGTTTGGGTGGAGCGAAGATTGGAAGGGGAAACAAGGATTGCTGCAACTTCACTACTATCTGTGGCAAATCTGGGCTTATTTTATCGCTCGGAAGCTCGATCACGAAATTGGTTTTGACATAGTACATCACGTAACTTATGTCAAACATTGGTCTCCAAGTTTCTTGGCGCTGTTGCCGCATCCTTTTATTTGGGGGCCTGTGGGGGGTGCAGAAGCAGCACCAAAGCCTTTTTGGCAAGATTTTAGCCGCCGGGGAAAAATTTACGAAACGCTGCGGGCATTGGCTCAAAGCGTAGGAGAACGAGATCCGTTTGTGGGTCTGACGGCGCGTCGCAGTGCCGTGGCGCTGGCAACTACGGAAGAAACCGCAGCCAGACTGCGATTTCTCAAAGCAAAAAACGTGAAGATTTTCTCGCAAGTCGGTTTATCGCAGCAGGAAATTCAAGAACTAGAGAAATTTTCTCCCCCGCCTGAGCAACCAATTAGATTCATCAGTGTCGGTCGTCTCTTACACTGGAAAGGGGTGCACTTGGGACTCCGTGCATTTGCGGAGGCGAAGCTGGAACAATCGGAATACTGGATTGTTGGAGACGGGCCCGAAAGGCAGCGCTTGGAAGCTTTGGCAACAGAATTGGGACTGGCAAATAAAGTATTTTTTTGGGGAACTTTATCTCGCACTGAAACTCTTTCTAAAATGGGGGACTCTCACGTTCTCCTCCATCCGAGTTTGCATGACTCTGGAGGTTTTGTTTGCACGGAAATGATGGGGGTTGGCCGTCCGACGATTTGTTTGGATTTGGGGGGCCCGGCTACTCAAGTGACGGCTCAAACGGGGATTAAAGTGGCTGCTACTGACCCCGATCGCACTGTGCAAGGTCTAGCAGAAGCTATAGTGTGTTTAGCGCAAAATCGTGAATTGCGAGAGCGCTTGGGTCGATCGGGTCAAACGCGCGTCAGGGAAATCTATGATTGGGATGTTAAAGGTCTATTCTTTGCCCAATTGTGCGAAGATGTATTCGATGGAAAATCAGGATAACTTCTGATTGTTCGATCGGGCAAAACAAAGAAAACTATATTTTTTCAGGCGGTGAAACGTGGGCGTTGCAATCATTACTGGCTCGGCGGGTTTAATTGGTTCTGAGGCGTGTAAGTTCTTTGCCAAACAAGGCTTAGATATAGTTGGCATCGACAATAATATGCGCCAGTTCTTTTTTGGTGCTGATGGTTCTACAAACTGGAACCGCCAACTGCTCGAAAAGTCTTTGGGTACCAAGTATTATCACTTAGATGTGGACATTCGCGACTATGAAGCGATTACCAATATCTTTCAGCGGTACGGCGAGTCGATCGAATTAGTAATTCACACAGCAGCCCAGCCCAGCCATGATTGGGCTTCCCGTGCTCCGAAAATAGACTTTACCGTCAATGCCAACGGCACTCTCAATCTTCTAGAAGTAACTCGCTTGTACTGTCCTAAAGCGGTTTTCATTTTCACTTCTACCAATAAAGTATACGGCGATACGCCTAACACTTTGCCTTTAATTGAATTAGAACACAGGTGGGAAATTGAACCAGGCCATACTTACGAAAGCGGCATTCGGGAAGATATGTCAATTGATCAGTGCCTGCACAGTTTGTTTGGTGCTTCTAAGGTAGCTGCTGACATTTTAGTTCAAGAATACGGTCGATATTTTAATATGAACACCGCTTGTTTTCGCGGCGGCTGTTTGACGGGCCCAAATCACTCTGGAGCTCAATTGCACGGCTTCCTCGCCTACTTGATGAAGTGTGCTGTCACGGGAACTCCCTACACCGTGTTTGGCTACAAAGGCAAGCAAGTTCGCGATAACATTCATAGCGCTGATTTAATTTCGGCATTTTATGAATTTTATAAAGCTCCCAAAAGCGCCCAAGTTTATAATACAGGAGGAGGCAGGTACAGCAATTGTTCGATGTTAGAAGCTATCCAGATGTGCGAGGCAATTGCGGAACGCAAGTTTAATTGGACTTATGCTGAAGGGAATCGCATTGGCGATCACATTTGGTGGATTAGCGACAATTCAAAATTTTCCAGTCACTATCCCAACTGGAAAATGAAATATAACGTTAAACAAATTCTACAGGAGATTTATGAATGTAACCGCGAGCGTTGGCTGAAAGAAGATGCCAATGATTGAGCGGGGCAAAAAGAATGTGCTGGGAATTTTGGTAAACGATTGAAGAATACAAAGTTAAACAAATCTTAGGGGAGATTTATGAGTGTAACTGCGAGCGTTGACTTAAAGAGGTGCTCCATGATTGATAAAGGGAAAAAGAATGTACTGGGCATATTAGTAAATGCCGTTAATTATGAAGCGGCTGTTAGCAAAATTATTGCAGCAGCCAGCGCCGGAAAACCAATGTCAGTTTCTGCTTTAGCGGTTCACGGGGTAATGACTGGGGTTCTAGACAGCACTCATCGTTATCGGATTAATCACATTGACTTAGTATTGCCAGACGGACAGCCGGTCAGGTGGGCGTTAAATTGGCTATACCATACGGAATTGCCCGATCGAGTTTGCGGGCCGAATGCGATGTTACAAATCTGCGAACGTGCGGCAGAAGAAGGATTGCCTATCTATTTGTACGGATCTCAAGCTTCTGTACTAGAAGCTTTATCTCGCAATCTCTGCCAGCGTTTTCCCAAGTTAATTATTGCTGGAACTCAGCCTTCTAAATTTAGGCACGTTTCGCCCCAGGAGAAACAAGAAATTGCACAGGAAATTCGCAACAGCGGTGCAGCAATTACGTTTGTCGGTTTGGGGTGTCCCCGGCAAGAAGTCTGGGCTTACGAATACCGGGACGACTTATCAATGCCGTTGATTGCTGTAGGTGCTGCTTACGATTTTCATGCGGGTAATTTGGCTAAATCTCCTGACTTTTTATCTAAAATAGGTTTGGAATGGCTGTTTCGGATGATGAAGGAACCTCGGCGCCTTTGGCAGCGGTATGTTTTTTTGAATCCGCTTTATATCTGGTTGTTTTTGCTACAAGCTTTGAAAATCAAACAGTTCGACCCCACAGACGCGACGCCGCCTGTAGAAGAAGTATTATATGGTTGAAATTTAAAAGTTTCTTGTGAATTATTGCTGCTCACAAGAAAAAATTTAAAAAGCAAACACATCGTAACTAATCGTTTTGAGGTGCAACTGCGATCGCATAAGCTGTTCCGGCATTTAAATTGTCTGTCAAAAAAAATTAAAGTCTTGTGGGGTGGGCGTCCCGCCCGCCCTGAATATACAATTTAAATGCGCGACAGCTTATTCAATAAAATTGATATCAAATCCGGTGGCATCCGAAGTATAGTGGGAGCTTAAGAGCTCGCTACCCAAATCGCGAGCTCTTAAGCCCCCACTGATATCATGTCCGAGCGATTAACCATAATATCCCGGTCGGGGCGGGTTTTTGAGATTGTCAATTATTGGCAGGTATTGTTCGTGAGGGGAGGCCCTACAACAATCGCGGTCGCACGACCGGACATGATATGACATGATCCAAATATATGATTCCGATGCAACTGGAAACGATCTTACGCCAGAAAACAATTTTTAAATTATCTATGTGGTAAGGTGCGGACTGCACACATTACATACAAAGTTTGTGCCTCAGTTTTGATCGAGTCAGGTGGATTGCTGGGTCAATAGTCGCATTTGGTTTGACTGTAATCCTGCCATGGGCGATGATCGCAGGGGATCACAAAAGTAGTGTGAGTGTATAACCAAACTTGATAATCAAACCAAAAGTTTATTGCCCTTACCTCGATTTGGCTATGGCTTTTGTGCCACAATCCGGATCGAATCGTACTTGTTTTCATCAGCAGCAACAATTGTTGTCAGCAGTAGCTTCCAAGCTTGGAATTTACTGTTTTCTTGGAGCTTTACTATCTGATGAGATGCCATTGAATCGAACACACTGAAAATTTTTCTTTCATCATCGATCCAACTGTTGGCAAATTGGCGATAGTAGCCATTAAACTCAGTAGAAATTATCTCAAATCCCCCTTTTTCACAGATAGCGCGGAAGCTCTGCGGTGTGAAGAAATACAAATGCCTTGGTACATCTAGATGCATCCATGCAATCCCTGATGACTTCAGCCCAATACAAGAGTTATTTGGTACTTCCATTACCAATTTGCCACCATCCACGAGCAATTGCATGGCATTGCGGAGTGCAAGTAAAGGATCTCTGGTATGTTCGAGTACGTGGTTCATCACAATTAGGTCGTACTGTCTAGACTTGACTTCCGGGGGCAAAGATTCAGCAGTACCATAAAATACATCAAGACCTCGCTGTTGGGCCAAAACCAAAGCTTGTCGATCGGGTTCTACACCCCAGACTTTGTGACCATCTGCTTGCAATTCTTGCAGCAGGTGCCCGTTGGCGCAACCGATTTCTAATATCGAGCAGGAAGCAGTCCCGAACTGTTGCTTCCACCATTTACTTGTGACATCTACTCCGCGATCAAAACGCCAAGCTAGATGGGTACGCAATTTATCGAAGAAGGAAATAGAAGAGGCCGATACGAAGCCTGTAAAGTCTATATGATGAGTATAATACTCATCGATGTCGTAGAAGCTGGCGATTTTGTTGAGATCGGGTAGAGGATGAATGCATCCAAGTTGTGACTTTTCGCACCAATACAATTGAAATGACTCTTTGTTTGCAGGTCTGCGCCAATCACCGGGTATGAATAGCCACGGTTTCATACTCTCTCCCGATATCGGGCAGACGACGGTAGGGCTTAAGGACGTTTGACTTTGCATTGGAGTTTTCATTATTTAGGTACTTGACGTACTAATAACCACTCGTGTCGGATGTCAAATCCAGAAATCAATTATGTGCGATTAACAATTGCAGAATCCGAAATACAGCAGATGACTGCCCAAAAAATATTAGGTTTCGGAAACACGATTGCTGCGGCGTGGTTTTCAGCTTACATCGAATTTAAGCTAACCCATTTAACTTGCTTTGTCACTTTGCATAAAAAAACTTCACATTCCGCGATCGGGATCTGAGTAAGTTTTCATATATTTACGAATTCAGCAATACTTCAAGTATAAATTAAGTTATAAAACTGGGTAGCGATGTAGGCTGCGAGCGAGACCAATAAAAACTTTCTTGCATTTGTACCTCAATAATATTGCTGAAATCTTTTGCGAAAGCGAAGTATAAAATTTGCCATTTCATATATCGGTGGGCGCAAATGTTGCGCCCGCTACTGTTCCTTGATCTGAAAATTTAGCTCCCAATTGAGTTGGGAAGCCAAACTTTTCTTTAATCTTCAGCACAAGAGCTGATTGACAAGCGCGCATTTTTATGAGTTTGTAGCGAATGCCTCCTATCGATCGGCGTAAGCCCCCATCCGTTCTTTGATAAACCGGATATAAAAATGCCTGAAAGTAGACTTAATCACGCGGGGCATACCAAAGTCGATCGGCATCATGTTTTCCGGCAACTTCCAATCCAAAACCTTGAGATTTTCCGGCTGCAACAGCGGAAAATCAATTTCCTCTAAATTCGAGCACAGTCCTAATCTCATCGCCGCAGCTACAGTGGGAACCGCCGCCGGATCAGCATTAATAATTTCAACTAAAGTTCTGTCCAAAGCAAACACATCATCAGACGCGGCCAAAATTCCCAAAAATTTAGGTTCGCCGCCGCTTGGCCCGTTACCTTCGTGACCGATAATGCCATCCAAAATCGTCAAATTTGGGTTAATTGCCCGGGCAGTTTCTACCAGCATTTCACCGAATCTGGCGCTATCTTTGCCAGCTTCCATGTGCCACCAAGCCTTCATTTTGCCGGGGACGCAGCCGAACAAGTTTTTCACGCCCATTGTCACGGTTAATTGAACGTGAGATTTGAGTTTGGGCAAATTAATCACTACATCCGCTTCCATTGCTTCTTTGCAAATTCGCAGATGATTGAAATCTTCGCTGACAGTTTCGTAGCGTTTTCCTTGAAACTCAACTACTGGCAAATTCAGTTCTTCCAACAGTGGCAAATAACCGTTTGCTTTGGCTACACCCATAGCGCTACCAAAAGCTGGACTATCGCCTAAAAATGGTTTTCCTCCGGCTTCAATGACCATTTTAGCGACGCAGTAAACCAATTCTGGGCGGGTGACGCATTCTTTTGTAGGGCGAGAACCGGTGAGGAGATTGGGTTTGAGTAAAACCCGATCGCCCGATTTGACAAAAGCCGAGATTCCGCCCAAGGGTGCGAGCAAACTTTCTAAAGATACTTGCAAGATTTGGCGATCGTATGAATTGGCCTGAACTAAACTAACAGCAGACATAATTATGAATTAATTTGTAATTGGTTATCGATGGGGGAATAATCTCAATGTAACGCAGGCACGGAACACCCTAAGCAGGGTGATCTGCGCCTGCGTTACCAAGAATCATCTCAATACAAATGAACCCTAACTATTCATCGGCAATCTACCAACAGCAGCCCGCTGCATGGTACTAACTCGCAGTGAGTTAGAGAATATTCCTTGACCTTGCAGTTCAGGGATAGCAGGTTTTACTTCTACTTTTACCACCCTGGCTGTGCAGATAAAAACCGTTTGATCGGCTAAATGGAAAGTCAACCAAGGTTGATTTAACAAAGTCAGCACTTCCTCTTGGAATTCTTGTGCAGGCATCGGAATAGTGAAAGTTTCAGCCTGACCTTCCACATAATGAAATGTCACTTGAGTTGTGTTCTCTTTATCTTGAGTTAATTTGGCAAAAGAACCTGCGCGCATAAATCTTGCTCCCAAACTTTAGACTATAAAAAAATCCAGAATCAAATCTAAAAAAATTGAATTCTGAATTGTTTAACTTTAACCTGTGACAGCCGTTAGGCAGAACTCAGAAGGCAGAAGGCAGAATTAAATCGAGTTCAGCCTTCTAGTTTCTAGCTGATACCTGCGATCGCCTATACGTTAGCAGAAGATGTTGGCATCGCACTCATTTTCTCTAAATCTAGAACTTTTGCCAAGTCTTCTGCACTCATTAAACCCCGTTCTAGCACAATTTGCCGCAAAGATTTGCCGGTTTCTAGAGATTCTTTGGCGACAGCGGCGGCGTTGAGATAGCCGATGTGAGTGTTGAGGGCGGTAACGAGGGCGAGACTACCTTCAGCATAAGCGAGACATCGATCGCCCTTAGCTTCAATTTTGGCGAGGCATTGTGTAGTCAGGGCGCTGATGGTATTGCCTAAAATTTCGATGCTGTGAATGAGATTGTAGGCAATCAGGGGCATCATCACGTTTAATTCTAATTGTCCCGCTTGGGCGGCCAGGGCGATCGCGCTATCGTAACCCATAACTTGAAAACAAACCATCGATGTCATTTCTGCCATCACAGGATTGTATTTTCCCGGCATAATAGACGAACCTGGTTGCACAGGAGGCAGTTGAATTTCTTTCAAACCAGTTTTCGGCCCGGAGTCCATCAAACGCAAGTCATGGGAGATTTTAACGCAATCCTGAGCGAGATTTCGCAGTGCACCAGACACATTTACAAATGGTGCCATACTCTGCATAGCAGCCATTAAATGCTTTGCTGGTTTCAGAGGTTGGTCGATTAATTCGGATAGAATTTCAGCAACTTTTTGACAGTATTCAGGGTGAGTATTTAAGCCTGTTCCTGCCGCACTTCCCCCCAATCCCAGGGATGTCAAATCATCGGATGCCCTGTCAATTCTCAAGGTATGTTCTTTCAAAATTTGCGCCCAAGCACCAAAGGTGTCGCCGAGTCGAACTGGCACAGCATCTTGTAGGTGAGTGCGGCCGGATTTAACAATATTTTTGAATTCTTCTGCTTTGTTTTCTAGGGCAACTACAGCATCCGACAAAGCCGGAAACAGAGTTTTTTCTAACGCCAACAATCCGCCGATCCGAATCGCCGTCGGAATCACATCATTTGTCGATTGACCGTAGTTTACATGATCGTTAGGACTGACGCGCTTGTAATTACCTTTTTCGTCGCCCATAATTTCCAAAGCGCGATTTGAAAGAACTTCATTAACGTTCATGTGGTGAGAAGTTCCGGCGCCGGCTTGGTAGACATCAACTACAAATTGATCGCGCAAATTGCCTGCTAGGATTTCATCTGCTGCTTGGACAATTGCTTGACTGATGTCTTGGGGAATGCAGCCGAGTTCGCCATTGGCGAGCGCCGTAGCTTTCTTAATTAAAACACAAGCATCAACGTATGTTGATAAAGGCTTAATGCCACTGATCGGAAAATTTTCAATAGCCCTTAGAGTTTGGATGCCATAATAGACATTAGATGGGATTTGTTTGTCTCCCATCGAGTCGCTTTCGGTGCGGTAGGTTGCGGTTGGCTGTTCAGTCATTCGATTTTAGATTTTAAATTTTAGATTTTAGATTATCGCACGTTTAGAGGTAGTTTAATTAGTCCTGGACGCCTAAATACCAAAGAAACCGGGTTTTTCACCAGTATTTAAGCGTCAAATGCAGTATTTCCGTAAAAAACCTGGTTTCTGCGTCCAGGAGTATCAATGATGAAATTAAATCTAAAAATCAACAAGTGCAGAATATCTGGCAACCATCCGAATTATACCTCCTAACATCCTGCTACACTATTAATAACCGCATCCTCACCCACATTTATGCTTCCAACAATCATCGCCGCTATCGCTCCCTACATATCGGGAGTGCTCTCACCCATCGCCAGAAATATTGGCTACAAACTAGGAGAAGCCTTCGGCAATAACTCTCAAAATTACCGAGATATCCTGATTCCATATCCCAATAATTCATCGGATTCGACTGAGATAGAGCAAGCAAAACAGCGTTATTCTCAAGAAATGTTGGAATACGCGAAAGCCAAAGATACTAGAGATCGGGAATTGTTAAAGCTAACAGTAGCACAAACAGCACGCCGCCTTGAGTTGCAGGAACAGGAACAGCGAGACAGACTGAAGCTGGCAGCCTTGCAGCGGGATTTGATGCGGGAATTGCAAGCAAAGGATATTCAGGTCAAGCTGGCTGAAATTCAAACAATTTGGGATAAAAATACTTGGTTTTCTAAGTTGAATCGAGAGGAAACTAAGCAGATTTTACTTCAGCAGCAACACCGCCTCTTAATCTTACTATCACCGCCCAAAATTAGCAAGCAATGCCCGGAAACATTCTGTGAAGATTTGCCAATTGAGATGAGAAGTGTGGGAGATTTTCTCAGACAGCATTATCCTCAACAGGATGTCTTACGCCCAGTTAAGTTTTATAGCGACTATTTCACTGAGTCGATTGGTGATATTGATGTGGAACGCTTGCAGCGAATTTTATCTCCGGTTCCTACTACAATTTTATATAGCGATATCAGCGACTATGCCGTAACTTTTCGCGTCGGCTTTTGGGGATTCCTGAATAATCAGGAAGTATCCCTGTTTTCTACCAAAGTTTTTGACTGGGAAGAGGCCAAAGATGCACTTTTAGCATCTGGAGTAAGTGAGAAAAAAGCCCTCCGCATGATTCGGCAGTTGATTGTAGCGATTCACAAATTGCTGGCGGGCTTTTTAGCGGATTTGTATTATCTCAATATTGACCCCAGCTATGAACCTTTGTTATTTAATTTAAAGGATGAATTGGCTGAATATGGATTAGCAGAAGAGTGGGTGAAACCTTATTTTGATATTCTTCAGGATATTCAGCGGCGACAGCGAGAACAGTATGAACAGGAGTTGAAAAAGCTGATGGAGCAAGTAGAGGCTGAACGTCAATCTCAAAAGGCTGCCAAAGCTGAAGCAAAACGCCAACAACCAATAGAAAAAGCTGCCAAAGCGGAAGCTCAACGCCAACACCAAATAGAAGAAAAAATCATTAGAAAAGCTCACTCCTTCAAATGTGTAAAAACTCTTAATGGCGTAGCTATGTCATCTGTTGATTGCGTAGTTATTAGTCCCGATGGCAAGACTTTTGCTAGTAACAGCAGTGGAAATTGCAGCAAACTTTGCAATCTCCATACAGGAGAGCTGATTGGTAATTTTTCTGGGCATTCAGGCGCGGTTTATTGCGTTGCAATTAACCCTAATGGAACAATTTTAGCTAGTGGCAGTTATGACAAACAAATTAAGCTGCGTAATCTGGAAACTGGACAAGAATTTAGAACCATAAAGGGTCACTCATCTTTAATTCGGTCTCTTGCTTTTAGTCCAGACGGAGAAACTCTTGCTAGTGGCAGTCAAGACAATACTATCAAACTGTGGAATCTGAAAAACGGGCAGGAAATTCGCACTCTCAGAGGGCATTCATACTCGGTTTGTTCTGTCGCTATCAGCCCGGATGGAAACACTCTGGTTAGTGGCAGTTATGACAATACTATCAAGCTTTGGCATCTAAAAACCGGACAGGAAATTCGCACTCTCACAGGGCATTCACAGTTGGTTTTTTCCGTTGTCATCAGCTCGGATGGACAAATTATTGCTAGTGCTAGTCGAGACAACACTATCAAACTATGGAATCGGAAAACCGGACAGGAAATTCGCACTCTCACAGGGCATTCAGAGTCGGTTTTTTCCGTTGTCATCAGCCCGGATGGACAAATTATTGCTAGTGGTAGTGGAGACAACACTATCAAGCTTTGGAATCTAAAAAATGGAGACACAATTTTCACTCTCAAAGGGCATTCAGCCAGGGTTAATTCGGTCTGTTTTAGCCCGGATGGAAACACTCTGGTTAGTGGCAGTAATGATGGCAGTATCAAGATTTGGCGGTGTGATGGGTGAAGTAAGAGGGAAAGATAAAAATTATGGTCGATTGGCCAATATGGAACTACAAAACTTGACTGCGTGACGAATAAACTGATAAACACTTAGGGAAAGTAATTGAAATGTCAGAAACCATTAATTTTGAGCAAGCACTGTTAGAGAATTTGCGACAGTTGCCAACCGAGAAACAACAATAATTGCTCGACTTTGCACAATTCCTGGTGCAAAAAACGGAACAGAAACAGCAGTTATCCAGCGAAAGTTCCGAGTCTAAAAGTTCGTCAACAACCGAACCTACTCTCAAGCTATCAGTTAGAGAAATTGATAGCCTGCCAATAGCAGAACGCCATAAAATACTAGCACCATTTATACCTGCTACAGCCGAAGATTTTTTGACATATCCTGAATTAAGCGAGTTTTCGGTACTCGATGGCGAAGACTGGGAGACTGAGTATGACTACTAACCCAAAACGAGGAGAGGTTTGGCTGGTACAACTTGATCCAACCCGAGGACAAGAAATTCAGAAAACACGTCCTGCGGTTGTGATTAGTTCGGAAATGTTTAGTTCTATCCCCATGCGGATTATAATTCCTGTGGCTACAGGGCAACCTAAATTTTAAAGTCGCCCTTTCATGATTCTGATTCAGCTAACAGAAGAAAACTGTTGAAACGCCGACTCAGCAGGGAAGGTTTTGCAAGGGCGGAGTGTAACTACTGAGCGATTTGTCAGATGTATCGGAAAAGTTTCTGAAACGGTTGTGCAAGAATTAGTAATAAGCTTAATTATCTGTGTTGATTATCCTCCATAAAACCAGGAATGTCGCTCGCCCGAATTAGCTTTCTGAACATAAAACATACCAGAGGCTAGTCAATAGGTTGGGTGGCACTGGATTCAGGTCAACAGTGGCAAACCATCATCTAGTGGCGTTTCCTCCCTAAACCCAAACTTACCAAACTTACCCAACTATCCGCCCACTTCCAGCTTCAAAATTTACTATCCCGCAGGATGTTGATTTATTCCCACGGATCTGATTTGTTTGTGACACAATAGAATCTAGTATCCATCTATGTGAGGATTTTTCATGGCTCGTTTTAATCAAATCCTTGTCCTTAGCGCCATCAGCCTTATAGCTTTGGCTGGTTGCGACAGCGCTAAGGAAGCTTCCACTCCGCAAACTTCACCCGCCCCGGTTCCTGCTGCTACTGCTGTTAAAACTGAGAAAGCAGCATCCCAGGGAAACTATGCAGAATTGAGTGGTGTGGTGTCCAGTACCAAAGCAGCAGTTCAGGCTGGAAACTTTACCAAAGCCAAAACCGAATTTGACAAATTCGAGAATGCCTGGAAGAAAGTAGAAGACGGTATCAAAGCTAAAGCTCCTAAAAGCTACGATGCAGTTGAGGATACCACAGAAAAAGTGATGACTGCGCTCAAAAAGTCTCAGCCAAGTAAAGACCAAGTGCTAACTCAATTGCAGTCGCTTGAAAAGACTATTACTAGCATTCCTAAGTCCTAAATTTAAGTGGTGAGTGCTTGATTCTAAAGTCTGGGACGCAGAAACCGAGTTTTTTAACTCCGGTAATTGGTTCAAACCTTGAATAAAAGTTAAAATATCCGGTTTATGTGCGTCGGAGTGCGTAAGTCCTGTGAGAGTTATGCGATCGCAGTTACTTAGAAAAAAGCACTCAACGTTCGCTCCTTATATAACCTCAGTATTCCCAAACTTTCAACCACTATGAAGAGAGCATTTCGCAAGTACCACCGCATTCTAGGCCTTATTGTTGCTTTGCCGATCGCGCTGACTGTCTTGACTGGAATGGTGATCACAATTGTCCGAGAGTGGCCGCTTGGTATAGAAATTTCATCAAGATTCTTGTTAAAAATTCATACAGGTGAAATCTTTCACCTGCAAGCAATTTACCCGATTTTAAACGGCTTGGGAATGATTGGCTTGCTAGTGACTGGTTTAAGTATGTCGGGTGTGTTTGGCCGGAAAAAGCAGCCCACCTCCCACGATTAAAACCACAGAGGTGAGGAACTTTGGCCGGTTATATTGTTGGACTGGCTAGAATCAGGAACGCTCTCACCTTTGAGAGTCGTGACAATATATGTAGGTAACGCAGAAATATAACAAAGCTGAAGGGTAAAAATTCAATGAAACCCACTATTGATGTCGAACAAACCGTGTCAGAAAATTTGCGACTTCTGTCGATAGAAAAACAAGAGGAAGTGCTCGATTTCGTTCAATTCCTCTTGTACAAAGCCCAACAGACAAAGCAGTTTAGCATAAGTTCCGAATCTGGCACTTCAACAACAGAAACACCGCCTCTCCAGCGCTCGCTACTAGACGGCGAAGACTATTTAATTGACCCAGCAATTACTCGCAGTCATGATGCTTTTTTGAAAGGTTACGCACCCGAAGACGAAGGACTTTATGACGACTATTGAGCCTGGTGATTTTTGGGTAGCAAATATTCCCTTTACAGGCGGCGCAGGCTCTAAAAAACGCCCCATACTTTTACTGTGGTTGGATAGCGAGGATGTGGTAGCAGCAGTCGTTACCTCTGCAAAACCCCGCAGCCAAACTGATGTATTTCTTAATGATTGGTCTGCCAGCGGTTTGCGCGTTGCTTCAACAGTACGCTTGTCTAGATTAGATTGTCTGGAAAAGTCTTTGTTGCTAGCAAAAATCGGGCAAATTTCTCAACCAGATGCAGCAGAAGTGAAACGAGTCTGGGATTTGTACGTTAAGCCTCAATTTTAATAACATATAAAGGTTCTGCGTAAGTCCCGATCAGTAAACAGGTTAGGTTGAGAAACCAGGTGACTGCATCAGTCCAAAAAATGCGATCGCGCACATTACTCAAACTTTTCATCTTCTAAAGCGCCATCCGACAAAGTATATTCATCTTCAAAAACTTCTGACCAAGAAAGTGAGGTTAATTGACATTTTTTACCCATTTCATCCTCGGCATCTTTCACCGCAACTTTAAAACATTTCTCCCAGACAGACTCAATAAAATCACGGTTTAAACTAGGCATTTCTTCTTGACTTTCTTCAATCTCTCGCCGCGCCGAACGAATACTAATAGCCCAGCTAGCAGTTCGTTTCTCAGGTTGAAATTTCCATTTAATAATATGAAGCATTAAACGAATTAACTGGCTTTTTACTGCTCGTTTTTCGGTTCTTCCCATTGCTTCAATTAAAGATTCTAAACCTGCCGTTGCTTCCATAGATTTTCCTTCTTTGAGAAGTGTCTGGACTGTGACAGCCGTTTGATAATGAGAACACACTGCTAACCAGTCCCAATCTTGTTTAGTCAGCATTGCCCTATCCTTGAAATTGCTTATATTCCTAAATTTATCATAGCGATCGCCCTCAACTCCCCTCTCCCATCCCCCAACAGCCCAACAATACTTAATAAAAACTTTACAAAACTTACCCGATCGCCCAACATGGGTTAGAGTTATCCTATAAAATCCAGCAATCCTGCAAAGCGTCAACCTTCTCGTCACTTATCCAGTGGTTCGATGACTCAAACCCAAAGCACCAAAACCGCCACCGCAACTGCAATTTATTCCTTGACAATTGCTCCCGCCTGTGTATTGCGAGGTCGATCGGCGATCGCACAAGCCGGAGATGCCATCGCCCGTTTCGGAAAGCGGCCGCTAATCGTCGGCGGCAGTAACTCCCTCGCCGCCGCCCAACCCTACCTGCAACCAATCCTCGAACAGCAGCAGTTACAATCCGCTGAAACAGCCTACGGCAAGGATTGCAGCGAAACCAGCCTCGAAACCCTCCGCGCAGCAGCCCAAACCCATGAAGCCGATTTCATCATCGGTGTAGGCGGCGGCAAAGCCTTAGACGCTGCCAAACTCGTCGCTTATCAGTGCAAAATCCCGATCGTCACAATTCCCACATCAGCAGCCACTTGTGCCGCTTGGACAGCCCTTTCTAACATTTATTCAGAACAAGGCGCATTCCAATACGATGTCACATTAGCCAGATGTCCCGACTTATTAATACTAGACTACGGCTTAATTCAAACCGCACCACAGCGGACATTAGTAGCAGGAATTGGAGATGCGATCGCCAAATGGTACGAAGCATCAGTCAGCAGCGGACACTCCGAACAAACCCTGATCATTTCCGCCGTTCAACAAGCTAGAATACTGCGCGATATTTTATTCCAAAAATCAGCCGCCGCCCTCAAAGAACCCGGTAGCGAAACCTGGCAAGAAGTCACAGATGCAGCCGTATTGCTAGCAGGAGTAATCGGCGGAATTGGCGGCGCCCAATGTCGCACCGTCGCCGCCCACGCCGTCCACAACGGCCTAACTCATCTATTAGCAAGTCACGGCACATTGCACGGCGAAAAAGTTGCCTACGGCATTTTAGTACAACTGCGACTAGAAGAAATGCTGCAAAACAATCAACTCGCCGCTAGCGCCAGACAGCAACTGCTAAAATTCTACGCCGAGATTGGATTACCCCAAACTTTAGACAACCTCGGACTCGGAGACATTACCATAGCAGAATTGCAGCGCGCCGCCGATATCGCCTGCAATCCCAATTCCGACATCCACCGACTGCCTTTTAAAGTTGTTCCCCAACAATTAATGGCAGCGATGGTTTCTACCACCGCACCTGTGGGAGAATTAAAGATTAAGAATTAAAACAGTTTGTAGTAAGGACTAAAGTCCTGAAAAGGCTGTGCTAGCAAGGACGAAAGTCCTTACTACAAACCAGGAAAACTGACAACTGACACAAAATAAATGACCTTGGATTGGATTAGCCCTGCTGACAGGTTGCAAAAACTACCGCCCTACGTATTTGCCCGTCTCGACGAACTCAAAGCCCGCGCCCGCGAACAAGGACTCGATTTAATAGACTTAGGAATGGGAAACCCCGACGGTGCCACTCCTCAACCAGTAGTAGAAGCCGCTGTCGCAGCCATCCAAAATCCTGCAAATCACGGCTATCCACCATTTGAAGGAACTGCCAGTTTTCGCCGTACTATTACTAAATGGTACAGCCGTCGCTACAATGTTGAACTCGATCCAGAAAGCGAAGCATTGCCTTTGTTGGGTTCTAAAGAAGGTTTAGCACATTTTGCGATCGCCTATATCAATCCAGGGGACGTAATATTAGTACCGAGTCCTGCTTATCCCGTATTATTTCGCGGGCCAATCATTGCGGGTGCAAAAGTTCACAACATCATCCTCAAACCCGAAAATGACTGGGTAATTGACTTAGCCGACATTCCCGACAGCGTAGCCGAACAAGCCAAAATACTCTATTTCAATTATCCCAGCAATCCGACTGGAGCAACTGCACCCCGCGAATTTTACAAAGATATTGTGGCTTTCGCACACAAGCATCAAATCTTGCTGGTTCACGACTTGTGTTATGCGGAATTAGCCTTTGACGGCTATCAACCGACAAGTTTATTAGAAATTCCCGGCGGTAAAGAAATCGGCGTCGAATTTCACACCATGTCCAAAACTTACAATATGGCAGGCTGGCGCGTCGGTTTTGTAGTAGGAAATAGCAAGATTATTCAAGGTTTGCGGACATTAAAAACTAACCTAGATTACGGTATATTTTCCGCATTGCAAACAGCAGCAGAAACAGCACTGCAATTGCCGGACAGTTACTTGCACGAAGTGCAGAATCGTTACAGGACTCGCCGTGATTTCATGGTGGAAGGATTGGCAGAATTAGGGTGGAATATTCCTAAACCTCTGGCTGCAATGTATCTTTGGGTTCCCTGCACTCGCGGCATGAGTTCTACTGATTTTGCCCTGAATGTTTTGCAGCAAACGGGTGTTGTGGTGACTCCTGGTAATGCTTTTGGGCCGGGCGGCGAAGGATATGTGAGAATTAGTTTAATTGCAGATTGCGATCGACTGGGAGAAGCCCTGCGGCGTTTGAAACAAGCAAACATTCGATATTAGTCATTAGTCATTAGTCATTAGTCATTAGTCATTAGTTATTGGTTATTTGTGGGTTGTTAGTTGTTAGTTCTTATTGGTTATTTGTTGGTGATAATAACCAATAATCAACTAACAACTGACAACTGACTATAACGTTTTAATTTGCTCAATCACCCAATCAAAAGTTTCCATAACTTGGTTGAGGGCAGATTCATCTTGCAAAGTAAACAAAGCCAGAGTCGGCGACCTTCTCTCACCCGGTTCTGTAGGCAGCGACAGACCGATCGAACTCAGCTTACTTCTCAATTCCAGCCAATTTTGTTCCGCATTAAAAGGCTGCTGGGAACCATAATTATCAGCAGAAATCTCCATTCTGCCAGCAATATCTACAGTGAATAACTGATAGGGCTTTCTGCCCTTTTGAGGCAATTGAGCGGCGAAACCGCCGTAGGCATCCCCCGTTCCCCACTGGATTTGAACTTCGGGTTCTTGACTTTTTGCCCACAGGTAAATTTCTCTTGCCATTTGCGCCTCGTCCGCGCCTCGTCTAGCTTTGATTTCCGCAAAAAATGAAGATTCATCCCAGCGCCTTCTTTCGCGCGTTGCGCTGGATTTTTTCTGCTGTGCTTCGGCTGTCTGACCGATCACTCTGGGAACCAGCGTTTTCAAACCGTCTTCGCTTACATACTGCTTAATTTCCAGGGCCAAAACTTCAACCGGGTCCATTTGTTCGTTGAGAAATTCCACAACTCGACGCATTTCAGCGGAAATCTCGTCAGCTACAAACACTAAGCGAACTTTACCAGCTTGCAAATTAGTTTTAACCTTCTGCCAAAATAGGTCTTCATTAGCATCCGCACCGAGAAACTCTTCAAAAATCTGTTCAGGATCGCGACCCCGATCGCGACAATTAGCTTCAAACAGAGCAATAATTGAATCGATGGGCCAGTAAAACAACGCATTAGCAGCATAGTCGATCGACTGACCCAAAACTTTTTGCCGCAGTTCGGCATTCGGAGTTCGCCGCACATCCACCAAAGTAGGAACGGCATTTTGGTCGAGAAACAAATGATCCAGCGACCACTGCACCGCTGTTTCCTCATCGCTGGGTGCAGCTTCCCGCGAAATTAACAGCCACCTGCGCGCCGTCGCGCGATCGATTTGGTCTCCCGCGATCAAATTAGGATAAGTTACTAGCAAATCTTGTAACTGGTCTTCCGAGTCGTAGGGCTGTTCCATCATTTCTACCAGCCTATCGTCGTCCTGAATGAGATAAATACCTCCAGCCATGCAAGCCCACCTAGTTAATTTTAGATTTTAGATTTTAGATTTTAGATTTTAGATTTCAGGCTTAGTTATTAGTCTTCAGTCTTCAGTCCGCAGCCAATAACTTGTGAAGGCGGAAGGCATTGGTCAAAATTCAATAAAAATTTTGAATTCAATAATTTTTATTGTTTGTTAATTCCACCAAAAAAACCTTCTGACCAGTTACTAATAACTAATAACTGATGACTGATGACTGATGACTGATGACTAATGATTAATGATTAATCACTAATCACTCATACAACCAGTAAATACTCGCTGTGCCGGCCCAGTCATGTAAATCCGTCCAGAAACTTCTGCCCATTCGATTTCCAAAACGCCGCCGGGGAGTTCAACCGCAGTTACCCGATCGCACTTGCCTACCAACACCCCAGCTACCACAGCAGCACAAGCACCAGTCCCACAAGCTAGAGTAACACCCGCGCCTCTTTCCCACACCCGCATTTTTACATAGTCTGAACGTATCACTTGAATAAATTCCGTATTGGTACGCTGCGGGAAGGCTTTGTTGTGCTCGAATTGAGGCCCGACAGTTTCTAAAGCAACAGCCGCAACATCCTCTACAAAAGTAATGCAGTGAGGATTACCCATGCTGACACAGGTAACAGACCAAGATTTATCAGCAACTTCGATCGGCACATCTATAGCTTTAGCATCCGCTGCAGCCAAAGTTGTCGGAATTTCCGCAGCCAGCAGCCGGGGCACTCCCATATCCACCTTAACCTGACCGTCTGATCGCAATTCCGGGGTAATCACACCAGCCAGAGTGTGGATGCGGTACTGAGTTTTCGCCTCTGACCCTTCCAAATCGGCGATAAACTTAGCCAAACAGCGAATCCCGTTGCCGCACATTTCCGGTTCCGAACCATCGGAGTTAAAAATCCGCATTGTATAATCAGTGTCGTTTTGACCCGGAAGAGCAAATATCACACCGTCTGCGCCAATCCCGAAATGTCGATCGCACCAATCCACAGCTTGTTCTGGCGTGAGCGCGGGTTCTGACGAGTGGCGGTTGTCAATTAGAATAAAATCATTGCCCAGTCCCTGATACTTCGCAAACTCGATCGGCATAAAAACAAACCTCTTTTGGTTAAAGCTGATTAGATAATTTGATTACCAAATTACCCAGTTCCCAGTATTATAAAACTTTATGCAATTTATAGTCCTTTCTACTGAAATATAAACAAATATAATATTTATAACTCCACAGGGATACCTACTTAATGCTGATGTCAATGGCTCAATGAATATTCGTCGAAAAGTAACTGCCAATGGGTTTCTCCCTCATCGATTAGACGCGCTTGTAGTTGCGGCAGTAAAGGTTAAACGGTATAAAGAGAAGAATATGGTTTAAGGTAATATTTGACTATATTTTTCTGAACTATGTCTGAATTTGAAACCGGATTGCCCAGCGTTCGCTTAATACAAAGCTACATCAAAGACAAAAAACAGGTGGAGATTAAACTCCTTACCGGCGACTTAGTAGCTGGCAGAATTTTTTGGCAGGATAATAGCTGCATTTGCCTCCTCGATCCCTCAGAAACACAAATTCTGATCTCGCGACCAGCCATTGCTTATCTCAAACCCAACGGCTGAGAGTGGGGAATGGTGAATGGGGCATGGGGCATGGGGCATGGGGCATGGGGCATGGGGCATTGTTGACTGTTCGCTGTTGACTGTTCGCTGGAAAGCTCACCACTGCCAACTGCCCACTGCCAACTGCCCCATGCCCCATGCCCACTGTCAACTGCCCACTGCCCACTGCCCACTGCCCGCTGACTAATCGCTAAACAGCTTTTCGATGACTTGGGCCTTGACCAAAGGCAGCTTTAAAGCAGGTTGTGGCACCGGTGGTGAGGCCGTCCGCTGCATCAAGCCGAGCTCGTAGAAGCCGCCACACAGCAGCAAACGATCGCCTTCTTGCAAATTGCTACTTCCGTCGGGCCAGCGAGTAAATTTCCCTTCCCGGCGGATCGCCCGCACCTGCACCCCGTACTGGGTCAGCACATCTACCTCTGACAGTTTTTTGCCCGCCCAAGGGCTCTTTGCTGGCAGCCTCAGCCACTGGCAAGAACTGTCACCCTGCGGTACTGCAACTTCCCCCTTCGCCAGCAACTCAAAACTGATGAGTTCTTCCGGTTCTCCCACTACAAAAAGTCGATCGCCCGGCTGCAAAGCTGTCTTCCCGTTAGGATAATCAATTTCCTCGCCATTCTCGCGGACGATCGCCATCACACTGACGCCTGTCAACTGGCGCAGGTTAGTTTCTTCCAGAGTCATGCTGGCAATGGGAGAACCCGACGGCAAGCTGTACCACTCGCTGTTCATATCTCGAACTGCCACTTTCAAATCCCGCGAAACCGCCAAAGGTTCGCGCGGTGGCCGCAATTCCAGATAGCGGCTGCTGCGAATTTGCTGCACTTCCCGCCCGATCGCCATTGCCGAGATCCCAATACTAGCCAACAAGTGGGCAGAGAGTTCTAAACTCGCCTCAAACTCCGGCTGCACGACTTCCCAGGCCCCCAGTTGGTAAAGCAGTTCGATGTCTTTATCTTGGTTGGCCCGCACCACAATATCCAAATCCGGGACTAATTCTAAAGCGCGCTTCAGACACAAGCGAGTGCTCATGGGATCGGGAAGGGCGATCGCCATTGCTTTTGCCCGTTCCACCCGCGCGGCTTCCAATACGTGCAAGCTGGCAGCATTCCCGTAAATGTAAGGAATTCCTTGCATTCTGCACTCTTGAATTCTACTTTCTGACTCATCGATTACCACAACAGAACAGTTGCGGCTTTGCAGCATTTTGACTAAAATTCTGCCGACTCGCCCGTAGCCACAAACCACAACATAATTTTGTTCCGGCAAACTTTCAGCTATTTCCACAGGTTGAGATGTTTCGTCAAAATAGCGCTGCAAAGGCCCGAAATTTTCCGCCCATTTCAATAACTGTGGCACGCTTCTCAACACAAACGGAGTTAGCACGAGGGTGACGGCTGTCGTTCCTAAAATTAACAGGTAAACGTCCCGCGAAACCAGCCCCATAACTTGGCCGGCACTAGCGAGTACAAAGGAGAATTCTCCTATTTGAGCTAAGCCCAAACCTGCGATCAATGCTGTTTTTAGTGGATAGCCAAATAGTCGGACGATCGGCGTTATAATCAAGAATTTGCCGACAAATACTATAAATACCAGTCCCAGAATTACTTCTAGATGGTTCCACAGAAACATCGGGTCAATTAACATCCCGATAGTGACAAAAAATAAGGATGCAAAAATATCTCGCAAAGGCTCGACATAAGTTAGAGTTTGGTCGGCATATTCCACCTCCGAAATCATTAAACCCGCCACAAATGCGCCCATCTCGATCGAAAAACCCAAATATTCTGTAAGCAGCGCAATCCCTAAAGCCAAAACCACAACTCCCAGCAAAAACAGTTCCCGGCTTTCTGTTTGCGCGAGGTAGCGCAGCAACTGCGGTACGATCCAAATGCCCGCGACTACAGCACCGATCGCAAATAACCCGATCCGCAGCAGGGCCCACGCTACCGTCATGCCGATCGCCTCTGCTGGCTGATTGAGTGCGGGCAAAACTGCTAGCATTAGCCCCAAAGCCAGATCTTGAACTACTAATATTCCCAGCATGACTTGACCGTGGGAAGTACCGGATTCATTGCGTTCCATCAAGCATTTCAGGACGACTGCGGTCGAGGAAAGCGACAGAATCGATCCTAAAAACACGCCTTGAGCGGGCGATTCTACCCACCCTACAGCCAAGGAAATTGCAGTAGTAATGGCGATCGTCAGCACAATTTGCAAGCCCCCCCCGCCCAAACTAATGGCTTTAACTTTCTGGAGTTCGGCGAAAGAAAATTCCACTCCCAAGGCAAATAACAGAAAGGCAACCCCGAATTCAGCCAGGGTGTCTACCTGAATTAATTCTTTAATCAGCCCCAAACCGGCCGGCCCAACTACGATCCCTCCAAGGAGGTAGCCGAGAATTACCGGCTGTCGCAATAGCGATGCAAAGAGTCCTCCTGCTGCGGCAGCAGCGAGAACTAGAACTAAGTCAACGATCAGTCGGAAGTCTTCTTGCACAACTTTATGAAAAAAGTATAAAGTTATATTATAGTGTCTAATGTGTTGATTATGTTTAGTGGGTTGAATGTAGTTGGGGAGTCAGGGCAACTGCAACTATAGAACCAGGTATTTTCTGATACCAAAGAGTTTCACTCCTCAAAAGAAGCTTAACCTCTTGCAAGTAGATCGAGGCATTGCGCCTTGATTGAGGGTAATGTTTCACCTCAACGATATGAGCGCGGAGAGATTAAATCAAGTTACTTTATTTAATGAATTTCAGGCGGAATAAAGTGGTGTTGATTACTTTTTTCTATTGGGCGGTTTTATCACGGTTTACGTTCACAGATCGGCGCTCGGTAAAAAGGATTAGTTAACATCGTTTTTATTTATTCAAGCCCTGCTTGCGGATTTACCCGATATACTGGATAATTACTCAGGCACTTTTGTGTCTTTTTCTAGTAATCCCCGGTTTTGCTAACAATAAAGATTTAGGTTTTAGACAAGTGATTTGGTCGTTGCTCTTGATACCTCAAAATGACTTGTCCATTCGGGATGTAGGTTGGACAAAGCTGCCATCGCACCTGTAAAAACTGCACTAGAGGCGATCGAGTCCCTAACTGTAGGACACCCGTATTTGCTCGGTCACGAACTGAGCATTGCCGATTTTTACCTAATTCCGGTCTTCACCTACCTATCGCAGACCCCAGAGTACGAAGCAACGATGGCTCAAACTCCGAAACTGCGGACTTGGTGGAATGAAGTCAGTCAACTTCCCAGCGTCAAGAAAGTCTGTACTTGACATCTGTAGCATTTTATAAATCACGGGTTTACAACCATGTCGCATTTATTTGAGCCATTGGATCAACGTGGCGTTACCTTCCGAAATCGCATTGCAGTTTCTCCCATGTGTCAATATTCAAGCGTTGATGGATTCGCGAATGATTGGCATCTGGTTCATCTCGTCAGTCGAGCCGTAGGAGGGGCAGGGCTTGTCATGACTGAAGCAGCGGCAGTCGAGCCTGAAGGACGAATTACGCCGCAAGATTTGGGAATCTGGGACGATGCTCATATTGAAATGTTGGCGCGAATCGTCGAGTTAATTCACCGCAACGGTGCGGTTGCGGGAATTCAATTGGCTCATGCAGGTCGAAAAGCCAGTACAGCACTTCCGTGGGAGGGCGGCGATGTGCTTTCGGAATCTGAGGGAGGATGGACTTCGATCGCCCCTAGCGCCATTCCATTTAAACCCGATAGCCCCGCCCCCATTGCTCTGAGTATCGAAGAGATTCAGAAGCAGACGGCACTCTTTGTCAACGCAGCTCAACGCGCCCTAGAAGCCGGATTTGAGGTAATCGAGATTCATGCTGCTCACGGCTACCTACTACATGAATTTCTGTCTCCCTTGAGCAATCAACGGACTGATGACTATGGTGGCAGTTTTGAGAATCGCATCCGGTTTTTATGTGAAGTTGTACAAGCGGTGCGAAATGTTTTGCCCGATCGAATACCACTTTGGGTTCGCATCTCTGCAACCGATTGGGTTCCAAATGGTTGGGACATTGAACAAAGTATTGTACTCAGCGATAAATTAAAGTCACTGGGCGTTGATTTAATCGATTGTTCTTCAGGCGCAATTGTACCCGGTGAAAAGATTCCCACGGGTGCAGGTTATCAAACTATTTTTGCCGATCGCATTCGACGCGAAGCGAACATCGCCACCGGAGCCGTTGGTATGATTACTGCACCCGCCCAGGCTGACCACATCATTCGTACAGGTCAAGCAGATATGGTGTTACTTGCCAGAGAAATGCTGCGCGATCCTTATTGGCCGATGCGGGCTGCGAAGCAACTACGTCAGTCGGTGCCTGCTCCAATTCAATACGATCGCGCTTGGTAATTAAGCGGATTTGCGATCGTCGGTTTTACACAAATCCACTAGGAATAACTTTTTTAGTGTTTCTGTAAACCAGTCGCTCAATAAAGGCTTTTTTGATGCGGCCTCAAGTACAAGGCAGGTTCCCATTGCCGTGACGTGATTCGATGCGAACGCTAGCGGATGCAGTCACTCGGATAGCGCTCTTTGGCTTGTTTTAGGCGCATTTCTGGCAATTGTCACCTGAAATCACCCTCGAAGAGATGCGGAGTTTGGCGGCTGCGCCGTGTTTTGAGGAACTGCTGCATTAGCTGGCTGACGGGGAACTCAGCAAGGTGTGTCGGTGGGTTCGATCGCACATCCCCTGGCGAGGTGTTGGCACTCCCAATTCGTTTCTCTGAGTGCATGATTGTGTTGATCGCACCTTCCCGCGTCCAACCCAACAATCTAATCAATCTCGCAACCATAATATCGGATAATTGTAAAGCAATTCACCAAGCCAACAGCATGAGTATTGACCAATTAAACACAGACTACGGCATTGCCGGGAACCTCACATTCGCCACCGGAAACGGTGGTTTCCCGATGATTCACATCGACAACGGTCAAGCCAAAGCCTTAATTTCTGTGTATTCCGGTCAAGTTCTCTCCTTTCAACCCGCCACCGAAACCACAGACTTGATGTTCGTCAGCGACAAAGCCTACTATGCCGAAGGGAAAGCCATCAAAGGCGGTATACCCATCTGTTGGCCCTGGTTTGGCCCCGATCCCGAAGCCTTGGGGCGTCCGAGTCATGGGTTTGTGCGGAATCGCCTCTGGAATGTGCTAGAAACCGCCACAACCCCAGACGGCGCAACCAAAGTCACTCTCGGACTCAAGGATACCGATGAAACTAGAGCAATTTGGCCCCAAGCCTTTGAACTGGCGATCGCAATTACGATCGGCACCAGCCTCACGGTAGAATTAATCACCCGCAATCTAGGCGACAAAGCATTTCCCCTCACCCAAGCTTTCCACACCTATTTCCAAGTCGGCGATATCAACCGCGTGCAGATTTTAGGCTTAGAAAATAGCCAGTATCTTGATAAAGCGGATGGTGGTGTCGAAAAAACTCAAGTGGGTGCAGTAGTAGTAACAGGTGAAGTCGATCGTATTTATCTTGATGTCACCAATGAATTAGTCATTGACGATAGCGCCCTCAATCGTCGGATTCGCATTAAATCATCTGGTAGTAAATCCGTCGTAGTGTGGAATCCCTGGGTGACAATTTCTGCAAATATGGCCGACCTTGATGATGCAGATTATCAGCGTTTACTCTGCGTAGAAACGACCAATGCAGCTACAGATATTGTCGAAGTTCCCCCTCATGGTGAGTTCCGCTTGCAGGCAATTTACAGTGTGGAACGCGACTAAGAAATTAGAGCTTAAGCTTAGCGGTGATGGGGTCAAAATTCTCCGTCAGCGGGTCAACATTTCAATTGGATATTTTGGGCGTTGCTCAAATCCCACCCACAAGACTGGGATTGTTTCTTTAAATACAACTTAAATGCCGATTAGCTGATTGAATTGAAAAACTCTGTCACCCTAATGACTAATAATACCAAATCCCAAATTTCTCCCCTGTTTATTTATTAGTCCGCGAAAGACGTTCGGGTAAGCTGAGTCGAACCGTCTAGCTACAGACAAAACTTTGTATTATCGGTTTCAACCGCCGACTCCGATCTTTTTACTTACCATCCATTATTATGCAAATCTTCAACTGGACAAAACTTCAAAATGGATCAGACATTCGCGGTATCGCCCTCGAAGGAGTTCCCAATGAAAAAGTCAACCTAACGCCCGAAATTGCGACAATCTTAGGTAAATCATTTGTCAGTTGGCTGGTGCAAAAAGTCAATAAACCAGCGGCAGAATTAACGATCGCGATCGGGCGTGACAGTCGCCTATCAGGCCCAACCTTAATGCAAGCAGTCATGGAGGGAATCGCCTCAGTTGGTGCAACAGTGTACGACTTTGACATGGCCTCAACCCCCGCCATGTTTATGAGTACCATTACCCCTGGTTTTGATTGCGACGGCGCGATTATGCTCACTGCTAGCCATTTGCCATTTAATCGCAATGGCTTAAAGTTTTTCACTGCCAAAGGTGGGTTACAAAAGCAGGATATTACAGATATCTTAACACTAGCCCAAAGCAATTACTTTCAGCCCGCCTCATCGCCCGGTAAGATTACAAAGCATGATTTTATCTCAGTTTATGCTAACCAATTTGTCACCAACATTAGGGAAGCAGTCAATCATCCCGATAATTTTGAGCAACCACTAACAGGATTAAAAATTGTTGTAGATGCAGGAAACGGTGCTGGCGGTTTTTATGTTGATAAAGTCTTAAAACCTTTAGGTGCAGACACTACGGGCAGTCAGTTTTTAGAACCCGATGGTACTTTCCCCAATCATGTGCCAAATCCCGAAGATAAACAGGCAATGCAGTCAATTTGTCAAGCGGTAATTGAACACCAAGCTGATTTTGGGATTATTTTTGATACCGATGTCGATCGCAGTGCGGCCGTCGATCAAGTTGGCAAGGAACTCAATCGCAATCGCTTAATTGCCTTGATTTCTGCCATCATCTTAAAAGAACACCCAGGCTCTACCATTGTCACGGATTCTATCACCTCCGATGGCTTAACGCAATTCATCGAACAAGATTTAAAAGGGATTCACCATCGCTTTAAACGCGGCTACAAAAATGTGATTGACGAGTCGATACGCCTCAATGAAGCCGGACAGGAATCATGGCTGGCGATTGAAACCTCTGGACATGGAGCTTTGAAAGAAAATTACTTTCTGGATGATGGCGCTTATTTGGTCAGCAAATTGTTGATTGAATTGGCTAAATCAAAGCTAGCAAATCAATCTTTGCCGGATTTAATTGCGAATTTAAAAGAACCCGAAGAAAGTGCAGAATTTCGGATTAAAATTGGTGTGGATGATTTCAAGGCTCACGGCGATCGGGTTATTGAACAACTGCAACAATTTGTCTCGACGCAAGCAGACTGGAAAATAGTTCCCAATAACTACGAAGGTCTGCGAATTTCCAGCACGTCAGCTAGCGAATCCGGCTGGTTTCTGTTACGCTTATCACTCCATGATCCGGTGATGCCTTTGAATGTGGAGTCGAATGTTAAGGGTGGTGTCGCTCGCATAGTGGCTAGGCTTTTAGCTTTTTTCCAAACCACCGAATCTCTTGATTTTTCGGCACTATCGATTTAAGTTTTACTCGTGTCAGACTATTACTAAACCCAACCCAAGGAGGAATTTCATCATGTGGCTTTTAACCATAAAATGTTCTGCTGAAAGCTGGGATACCCATTCCAAAGCTTTCAAAGCGATCGCTGATAAATATCCGGCTACGCCTCTTTCTTCCAAAAAGATGAAAGGCGATGGTCAACGGATTATGGAATATCAGCTTGAGAATGTCAATGATGTAGAGGAATTTATGGAAGAATGCTTAACCTTAAATGGTTTCACCGCTACCTTTGAATCCCTATAAATTTAGGTGATAAGATTATAGCCATTCTCAATTTTTATCTACGGCTGTTTCTCTGGACTCATTGCGGATTGCTATAGTTAGTCTAGATAGTTAAAAATATATCAGCGAGAGAAAGGTTAAGGACTGCTAGTGATGGTAATGAGTGTGAATCGAGACAACTGCGGGCTAAGTACGGAAATAATTACAGGTCGGATTTTGCGGTGGGGGCAGTTGAAAGCAAACAAGCTAACCGCTAGTTCGATCGGGGGAATTGTTGCTGGCTTTCTGAGTTTTGCCCTGCCGGTGCAAGCTTTGCAGGTAGTTGTGACGCCGGCCAATCCCCAACTGGGAGATACGCTGTCAGTAATGATTCAAGTTGACGGTAACGGCGGGGAAACTCCAACAGTTTCTCTACAGCAAAAAAACTACCCTGCCTTTCCCATCGGCAACGGCCGCTTTCGGGCCCTGCTGCCGACGACGCCGGTAGAGAAACCCGGTGCCCGCCAAATCCAAGTCGCAGGTGACGGACAAGTGCAGAACTTGAGCGTGCAAGTGCGCGATCGAAATTTTCCCACTCAATCCATCTGGCTACCGCCTGGGAAAGACGAGGAAGGTACAGATGCTGAATTCGATCGCGTAGACGCATTTAAAGCACTCGTGACACCCGAAAAATTTTGGGACGGCAAATTGTTGCGCCCCAACTCCGGCGAAATTACCACTATTTACGGGGTGCGACGCTATTATAATGGGGTATTTGCTCAAGACTACTACCATCGCGGCGTGGATTACGCGGGTGCTTCCGGTTCCCCTGTAGTGGCACCAGCAGCCGGTCGGGTGTCTCTAGTGGGACGCGAATCGCAAGGCTTCAAAATCCACGGAAACGTGGTTGGTATCGACCACGGTCACGGCGTAGCAAGTATTTTGATGCACCTCAGCCGGATTGATGTCAAGGAAGGCGATGTCGTGAAAGCCGGTCAAGTAATTGGTACTGTGGGGTCAACAGGGGCTTCTACAGGCCCTCACCTGCATTGGGGACTTTACGTGCATGGGCAGTCCGTTGATCCTGTACCTTGGCGACTTCAGGGAGTTGAGTAGGAGTTTTTACAGGTGTTGACGGATTTATCAGTCAATTATGGGGTAAGTTTGTGGCTAGGGTGTGCAGATAACTGTGATGGGTTATCAGTATTGAGTTAGGATTTGTATAAAATTTCTCAACTCAACTCTCAAAACTCGAATCTCAAGACGCTAATAATCGCGTCTTCACAAAACTTTATTGATGATGCCGTTGAGCGGGGACGCATATATGAGTATTGAAAAAATTGTTGAACAGGCTTTGCAGGATGGCTATTTAACGCCGTCTATGGAAGCTGAGGTGGGACGGATCTGCAATACGGCTTCGGAATTGTCGATCGAAGAGTACATGGCTCTCGATCGTCTGATGGGCTCTTTGTTGACTGGCGAAGTTGTAGTTCTGCCACGCAAACAGTTCATCAACGTGATGGAAGAGTTGGTACTCAGCGATGCGATCGCTAGGGTGGCAGAAATTGAGGCGACGAGCGACCTGAGTCTGGATGTGGGAGATATTGCAGCTTATGCTTTAAATAGGCTGCCACCTCTGTACGCTACGACGGAAGAGGGCGCTCACTTTCAAAGGGCTAGGGCTAAAGAGCAACTTCACGATTTGATTTCCAAAGAAGTCAACGCAGCGATCGCCCGCAACTTGGATCGGCCCGACACCCCAAACCCGACAGCTTTGGGCAAGTCTTCGGGAAACGAAGTTCTTTCACAGCTAAGCACTTGGCTGCAAGCTAACGCCACTAATTTTGAACCCCAGCCTTAGTACCACCCCAACAGCTATATTTTGATTAAGTCGATCCCGCTCTATTCAGAAAGCGGGATTTTTAGTTTCTGAGCAACCAACATCTGAAGGCACAAGGCCGAAGCCAGAATTCAAGAAAAAAAATTAAAAATTTAAGAATTTTTATTTGATGTAAGAAATAAAAAACTCCCTCTTTCTTCTTCCTTGTTCATGACATCCGTTACATCCGTTAGAGAATCCGTTGCCGAACTTCCTTCTTCCTTCAAACGATTAATTGCTGCTGTCAGAAGACTCAGCGGAGGGGCCAGCGGTAACTTTTGTTTCTCGCTTTTCGCGTTTTTTCCGTTCCGCTTGGATGACATCTTGAAGCACTATTCGTGCTTGAGCCATTTTTTCCAAATTGCTGCGGTACAAATCTAAATCTTTGCTAACTTTGTCTTCTGGCAGGTGCAAGGCCACACAGACTTTAGCGATCGCGTCGTTTCGCGTTTCTTGGTCTTTTACTAAGTTAGGATCAGCTTTTTCTAACAGCGAGAACAAACCGATCGCGAACAAGCGACTGTACTTAAATTGAGGGTTGCTGGCGATCGCCCCTAAAGACGCTTGCAAATCTGGTGTATCTTCAAAGCTGGTAGAGCGATCGAGCCACGAGAGCAACTCTTGCCCGGAAAGTCTATCCGCCAAGCTTTCCAATCGCTGAGCGTCTTGCTTGTAGCGCTCTGGATCGTCTTCTAGGGACTTGCACAAAGCGTTAAAAATCGAAACTCTGTCTGCTTCTGGGGCGTACCCAAGCATGAATCGATCGAAAGCTGTCACTACACCCAAAGCATAAATCGGGTCGTATTGAAAATCGGCATTCGCCGAAAGCAAGTGCATTTCTACCATCAACTCTTCCACCACTCGACGGTAAATTGAGTTGATCGGTCGAGTGTGAATCGTATAGAAACTTCGCTTAGTATCTGAAACAGTACGGTTATTGTTCACCTGAGTCTTATAGATAAATAATTTTGCCGTAGCGGGCGTGCCAGCGCGGCGTGAGTAAAGTCGGGGAGTCAATTCTGCGATCGGGCTGACAAAAAGTGCCAGTTTTTTAAGCGTTGCCGCCGGATTGCGAGACAAAATTTTATCAAAAAGATTTTACGCGCGATCAGCAGCAACAATTAATATGTCGCAAGAGGAGGGAAAAACCCCAGTATATTTACAATCATAGCTTAGCTGGGATCGCTCATAAATCTCATCTTCTGACTTCCCCAGCCTTGATATGGTTTTACATATCATAATAACTTTTTCTTGTCAACCCTCATCGTCAAAAATCAAACAAACATGACACTTTCTCCTGAATTAATAGCTTTAGCGCAGTACATGGCGGGCGAATTTGACAACCGGGCACAAGCGCTAGCAGAGCCGGCGTGGTACGTCCACCTTCGTATGTGGCAAAGACCACTACCCGTTCATTTATTTTCCGAACCCAGCATTGCCCTGTTTGCCGAACAAGCCAACATTCTGGAATTAGACAAGCCATACCGCCCCCGCATCGTGCAACTGAGGCACTCACAGATAGCGCCAGGACTTATCGAAGCTCAGTATTATATGTTCAAGGATATCGCAGCCGTCAAAGGAGCCGGTTGCAACCCCGACTTGCTTGGAAAGCTAACGAACGAGCAAATCCAACTCCTTCCCGGCTGCACCCTCTCGGTTGCGGTGCAAAATTTAGCCTCAAACAGCTATCGCTTTCGGGCATCTTTGCCGGAGGGCACTCGCTGCGGCTTTGCCTACGGGGGGCAAAATTACCAAGTAGACTTGGGATTTGAAGCCGCAGGCGAGGAATTTCTCAGCTACGACAAAGGAATAAGCCCCACGACAGGCAAGGCTATCTGGGGAGCTTTAATGGGCCCTTTTAGATTTGTCAAGCGTCAGGATTTTGCTGCTGAGATATTGGTTTGAAGCAAGAAGCAACAAGAAACTAGGAAGAAAGATTTAGCTATCTAGGATAGAAGGCAAGACTTTACCTTGACCTATTCTTCTACTTTAGTGTTTTGGTGAACCTCTCAATCTCTCAAGAAAGGAAGAAAGCATAAGGAAGCTGGCAATAATGTACCTGCTTCCTGTTCTTGTGCAGGGTTCCGGCGCATTTTGTGAGCCTCAAGCTTAAATTGCGCTTACACCGCAACCGATGCAAGCCGGGTGGTCAACTTGCGCGCGGTACCCCCTCTAGAGCTTCTTCTTCCGTTTCAAAGATTTCAAACACAGAATCCATCATGGTGACTTCAAACACCAGTTTGGCTTCGGGATGAACATTGCAAATGCGGAAACTTCCCTTAACTTTATCCGCATCCCGCATACCTGCTACAAGTGAGGTCAGGCCAGAGCTATCGATAAAGTTAACCTGACCAAGATTCACTACAACATGGCGGCTAAGTTTGGAAATACACTCTTGCAACTTGAGGCGGAATTGCCAAGCTGTAGTGATGTCCAACCGTCCTGTCGGTGCTAAGACGATAACTGTTGTACCGTCTTGAAGCGTGTGGGTTTTTTGATCAATATGAATCACTGACCCTTCCCTCAAATTTATTATCTATCGCGGTGGTTACTGTCCCAGTAGTTTAACTCAGGTCGGTGACTGCTGAGGCATCCAATTCGCCCAATCTTGCGGTTTTAAGAACTTGGAGTAGAGTTCGGCTTCGGGAGAGTTGGGTTCTGGCTCGTAACAATATTCCCAGCGTACCAAAGGTGGCAGGGACATTAAAATCGATTCGGTGCGTCCGTTGGTTTGCAAGCCAAAGGTCGTGCCTCGATCGTACACCAAGTTAAATTCAACGTAACGGCCGCGGCGGTAAAGTTGGAAATTACGCTCGCGCTCGCCGTATTCTTTCGATCGGTGCTTTTCAATAATAGGGGTGTAAGCCGGCAAAAATGCCCTGCCACAATCCTGTACGAAGGCGAACAGCGACTCCCAAGTCCTAGGTTCCGGCGCCCCAATGTTGTTGCTGCACTCAGCGGCCTTGCCTTTGACATGATGGTCGCGGTAAAGCGGGCCTTGAGCGCTTTGGTAGTCAAAAAATAGGCCGCCCACGCCGCGGGTTTCTTGGCGGTGGGGGAGGTAGAAATATTCGTCGCACCAAAGTTTAAATGTCGGATAATATCCGGGATGGTGGCGATCGCAAGCTGCTTTCAGAGTTTTGTGAAAATGAGCTGCATCCTCAGCCAACGGGTAATAAGGAGTCAAATCCACACCGCCGCCAAACCACCAAATCGGGCCGGCCTCAAAATAGCGGTAATTCAGGTGAACCGTAGGCAAGTAGGGATTGCGGGGGTGCAGCACCATCGAAGTGCCAGTTGCATAGAAATCGTGACCTGCGGCTTCTGGGTGCTTTGCCAGAATCAAAGCCGGCAAACTTTCGCCCCACACTTGGGAAAAATTGACTCCCCCTTGTTCAAAAACATTGCCTTCGCGCATGACGCGAGAACGTCCGCCGCCACCTTCGGAGCGTTCCCAAGCGTCCTCCTTAAATTTGCCAACGCCATCGAGCTGTTCGAGGGATTGACAAATTTCGTCTTGTAGGGTTTTCATAAATTGGCTGACTCTAGCTCTAGAGTCAGCGGGCGGCAAAAACGGGGAAGTGGCGGTTTTAAGTGTTGTAGAAACTGTCATAAAATTTTCTGTTGTCAGATTTGAGTTTTAGATGGGCGATGAATCCCAAATCCAGTCGTCATGTAATTATGCCACCGTAGGTCTGCAAATGATCGCTATGAAGTTACATTAAAAAATAGCAATAAAAATATACTTAAACGTGCGATCGAAAATTCGCTAACCCAATTGCAGAGCTATGGTGGAGAACACAATGCCCAATACACTCGATGTTAGTTCAGTCTTAGAAATCCTGCGACCCGTGCAAGACCCCGAACTACAAAAGAGTTTGGTGGAATTGAACATGATTCGTAACATAAAAATTGACGGCGGTGTCGTCAGTTTTACTTTAGTGCTGACAACGCCTGCTTGCCCGCTGCGAGAATTTATTGTGGAAGATTGCCAAAAAGCGGTCAAACAGTTGCCAGGAGTTGAAAAAGTGGCGGTGGAGGTGACAGCCGAGACGCCACAGCAGAAGGGAGTGGTTGATCGCCAAGGCATTGAAGGCGTGAAAAATATTATCGCAATTTCCAGCGGTAAAGGTGGCGTCGGCAAAAGCACGGTGGCGGTAAACGTGGCCGTAGCGCTGGCGCAAACCGGCGCTAAGGTGGGTTTGCTGGATGCGGATATCTATGGGCCCAATGACCCGACAATGTTAGGTCTGGGAGACGCGAAAGTCATGGTGAGGGACGGAAAAAGCGGGGAAAGCCTCGAACCCGCCTTTAATTACGGCGTCAAATTAGTGTCGATGGCGTTTTTAATTGACAAAGACCAGCCCGTCATTTGGCGTGGCCCGATGTTGAACGGGATCATTCGACAGTTCCTCTATCAGGTGAATTGGGGCGATTTAGACTATTTGATTGTCGATATGCCTCCGGGTACTGGAGACGCGCAGTTGACAATGGCGCAGGCGGTGCCGATGGCCGGTGTTGTGATCGTGACCACACCGCAGACTGTGGCATTGTTGGACTCTCGCAAGGGTTTAAAGATGTTCCAGCAGTTGGGAGTGTCGGTGTTGGGAATTGTGGAAAACATGAGCTATTTTGTGCCACCGGATATGCCTGACAAGCAATACGATATTTTCGGTTCAGGTGGCGGGGAAAAGACTGCTGCTGAGTTGGGAGTGCCGCTGTTAGGCTGCATTCCGCTGGAAATTCCGTTGCGGGAAGGTGGCGATTCGGGGGTGCCGATCGTCGTGGGACAACCGGGTTCTGCTTCAGCTAGGGAGTTGCGGGCGATCGCGGGCCGCATTGCCGGTAAAGTTTCCGTAGCAGCTTTAGCCTAACAAACTCTCGTTTCGGGGCTTTGCCTCGCGTCTTCCGGTTGACGAAGATTTGCCTAGTTCTCAGGCTCTGCTTGGGAACTAGAAACGATAAACGGTAAGCTATAAAGAGCAAACTTAACATTCAAACAATTATGATTTTTCCAGGTTCGGCAGTTCGAGTTAAAGATAAGGGTGAGATTTACTACGCCTTTCAAGGACAAGTCCAGCGAGTTACCGACGGAAAAGTCGCGGTACTGTTTGAAGGCGGGAATTGGGACAAGCTGATTACGTTCCGCCTGTCGCAGTTGGAACTTGTCGATGCTACGGCTGGCCGCGCGAAATAGTCAGCGGTCATTAGTCATTGGTAATGGGTAATATAGCAATCCTAAATCAGTTGTAAAAATATGTAGGGGTAGTGCCCCCGTGCCTACCCCTCACGGATCGGGGCAACCACGGGGGGTTTGCCCCTACAACAATTACACAATTCATTTAGAATCGCTATATGTAATTTGTAATTGGTAAAGTACCCAAGACCAGGCTACTAAATGAAAACCCTTGACTAATGACGAATGACTGATAACTGATGACTAATGACTAATCACTAAAACTATGCGTTTACCTTTACCCCAATTTGCTATAAAAGAGCGCCATCCCGATCGCATTGCTGAGGTAATCGAGACCGCAACTTCGGAGTTTCTGGCTCAATGTTTAGAACCGGAAGACTTAAGCTTTCCCGTGATGCCACCTTTTGGGAGTTGGGTGAAGGCCGAGGATGAAGAGTCGAAAAATCAAATTTACGGCGTGGTTTATTATGCCACGACTAGCCCGATCGACTCGGTGCACAGAGCTCGCGCTTTGGGTTTGTCGCTGGAAGAGTTGCGGGAGGAACAACCGCAGATTTTTGCGATGCTAAAAACCGAGTTTCGAGTGGCGATTGTCGGGTATGAGGCTGCGCCGGAAAGGTTGAATGGTCACGGCCCATCTAGGGGTAAAATTTATCAGTATTTGCCGCCGCGCCCGCCGCAAATTCACCAGGCGGTTTATCGCTGCGAACCCGATGAGGTGATTGATTTTACGGTGCAGTTGGATTTTTTGAGGACGCTGCTGGGGGTGGCTAATGCGCCGGTGGAGGCGCTGACGGCGGCAGCGATTCGGGAGATTTATCAGTTGCGGATGCGCGATCGATCTTGGTTGGTGGAAGCGGGGAGGAGTTTGAGTGTTTTGTTGAAGGATGATTACGATCGGTTGCGGGTGATTTTGAGTCAGATTCATCCGTAGGGAAAAGCTGAATAGTATGTTTGAGGCCGATCGTCAAATAGTGAGGCGATCGCACCAGCCAGACTCTGGTATTTGATCGACCTTACAATTAAATTGAGAAAGAAGAAACGATCGCACTTAATTTAAAATGCGATCGCCCCCTTCAGTTTTGCAGAACACTGCGTCTGATGTCAAAGAGCATTTTTGCCCAATTTAATCTAAAGAAACATAGCGAATCAAACTCCGCATGAGCTTGCCGATAGTCGGGGCAGGTAAAATCTGCGACCATTCTTGAACTGCTGCAAAACGACGCAAGTAGAGTGCGCTAACAATTTTATCGATTCCCTTCTGCGAGCCAATCACTAGGATCAGCACAGGTTCCCGGTCTGGTTCAGCAGGCACAGGATTTGGCTGTGATGTCGGCGAGGTCGGGATTTCGTTGATATCTGTGGAAACAAAAAGCTGTGTTTGAGTCATTGCGGTCTATCTCCTCGATCTAATAGGTGCTAATTGTCAACTGAGCGCAGTGTACCGCATTAGATGACAATCAGCAACGTTTACAGGAGGGTGACTCTCTGACACAATCGGGAGCATGGGAAGAGCAGGTAAAGCCCTCAAAAAAATATTAGAGGCATACGATATCAGTCAATATCAATTGGCGGCAAAGATGGAAATCGATCGCTCAAACGTTAGCCGTTGGGTGAGCGAAGAACGAGACCCATCTGCCGAGGCGGTATTTGCGATTAAGCAAGCGTTGCAGACCTTCAATCGGGAGGCGGCTAATGAATTCGTCAGGTTGTACCTGGGAAATGGCGAGGAAAACGATTAGGTTATCAGGTGTGGATGAGACCTCACCGATCGCCCTTGCTGCATTCAAGGGCGATCGCCTATTAGTTTGCAATCATTTATTTAAAGCGAGAAAGATTATATGTGGGTAGAGATAACAGGGGTCAATCAAGTTCCCGAATGGGGTGTGTTGAAGGTAAAAGTTGAGGGGACTTCGCTGATTTTGAATCGTCAAGGGGTGAATGTCACTTGTTACCGCAATGCTTGCACTCATTTAGAATATCCGATCGACATGGGTAAGGTAAATAACGGTATCATTACCTGTCCGTTTCATAAGTATCAGTACAAATTAGATAGCGGTAAATGTTTGAATGCACCCGCCGATTCCCTGGAATCTTATCCGGTAAAGATTGAGGGCGATCGCATTTTTGTGGAGATAGATTAGTTATTCGTTATTCGTTAAGTCCGACAGGGGTTTAAACCCCTGTCTCATAGCTCAAGTCGTCTCCAGACGACTGTAAATTAATATGTGATATCAAATCCGGCTTAAATACCCCCTCACTCTCTTAGTCTGCGGAGGCCGACTTTGCTTTTGTAGGGCTTGCTGAATATATCGATGGCACTTGACGTAGCCTGGGTTATGCGCTCGCGAGAGCGAGGGTAAAGTGCAA
>NZ_JAUBRB010000122.1:0-3737 GCF_036701585.1 Microcoleus sp. POL10_C6
TTAATTCCGGCACTGTCTTCTCCATGTGCCTCACCTTATCAGATTTTTTGGGTTTTTGCTACCCCCGTGAACTTCTATCCTGTACCCCTACGGGTTTGTCGAAATTCTCCGCTTAAAACAGATATAGCTTTGTAAGTGCCAACCAGTACGACAGGTAATCCAATCGTATTGATTAATTGGACAAAAAAGTTCAGCATCTTGCTAGAACCGCCACTTTTAGCTTGACTGAGGTGTTGAATTTCATCAATAACCAGCACGCCAATCGAGTGCAAAGAAGCGACAAGCGCCATGCGAGGTAATAGTTCGTCTACAGTTTTGCGCCCACCCGCATAATTGTCGTAGTAACGAGTTCCTAACAAGTCATCTACAGCTTGGAAAAAGTTTAAGCATAGCCCTTTAATAGAGCCATCAAAGGGGCAATCTAACTTGAGCCAAACGATTTGGGTAAAACTGAAATTATTGTCACAGTAACGATTGTGGAGAATAACCTGTGGATACAGCGACAAAATTGCCTCAATAGAAGTGGTTTTACCCACTCCACTAATTCCAACAATCGTGAACCCTGTAGCTGTTGAACGCGAAGGTTGACGGGTTGTTTTTAAAGATTGAATCCTGGCGTGAACATCTCCCCAAAATCCTGCTACTGCTGGATTTCGTGCCTGATATCCCACTCGGATCATTCGCGAGAATCGCTGCTCTAAATCAAAGTGAATAGGCAGTGGTGCAAAGAACTGGAGTGCGTTCTGGATTAAATGCAGACGAAGGTGAGCAGGCATACTGCGTTGTTCTTTGTCATATTCAGGGTAATACGCCAATAGTTCTGCCGTTTCATCCTGTATTAGGATAGGTGGAAGGGCTTCAATCAGGGGATTACCCTGGTAGTTAGGAATACCAGGAGCGCAGTAAGTTGCTTGTTCAACCCTGCCTTTCCCTACTAAGAGAGAAGGAATATGCTGATTACTATTCATCGTCACTCCACATCTTTGGACGCAGTTTACGCAATTTGTTAATTAACTGAGATTTAGGTACATGGGAAGAATCTATTTCAATTGTCGTATTAGTTGGTTCATTTGTTTCAACATCTTGATTGGACTGGTTGACAGCCTTTTCTGTTTCATTTATGTCTGTTTTTTCGCTTGGTATTATTAACGGAATAACTTGTCCCGGATTGTTTATAGATTCGTCTCTTCCTAGTTGCCAACCTTGAGTCTCTCGTTCCATCTCTCGCTCTTCTTTGCGATTTTGTCTAATTCCCTTGATACGCGAGCGTTTACTTGGTTTTTCTACAGCATTTAAAGTTTCGGAAGTTTGCTCTGTTGCCTGAGTAATAATTGCTTCTATCTGAGCATTTAAAGTAGCTTGAGATTGTTGTTTACGGCTTATAGCTGTGTCTTTAGAGTGTTTTCGCAACTCAAAGTAATCCACAGCTTCATACCAGTCCCGACCGCGAAATGTTTTTTCTGCATCTACAAGGTAGCAAGGTTCAATCCGTCGCCCATCTTCGAGTCGAAGGTAAATTGTATCTAGCTTGCGAGGATCGCAGGCTATAGTAATTCTCCAACTTCCTCTTTCCCTAGCTCTGATGAACCACTGTTCTTTCAGTGCTAAATCACAGGAGTAAAACAGCCCTTCAAAGCGAATACCCCGATATGTGACAGAAGCCTCTGTTGTTCGCAGAAGATTGAGTTTAAGAATCTCAGGGGAAACTTTTCTTAGATGTCCAGCTCGGTTACGAATTCCCCAATTCCACAGATCAATGGGATAGGGTTCAACATAATCTTGAATCATGAACTCGTCCATTCGATACCAGTCCATGCGGTGATCTTTATTATGATCGAGGACGGTGAGACTCATTAGCTTACGGAACTGATGTAAATCTAAAACTGCATCAAGTCGATAGTCTGCATCACCACGTTCATGAGGTTTATAAACTGCGCCAGGAACCCAATGAATCACTTTATCGTTGCTAAGGCGAAAGTTACGCTCGATGATTCCTTTCCAGTCTGCCCTGTATGGTGGTGTATTTGAAACTCTTACATTTAAAGAATTCACCAAGTTGTCAGCGTTGTAGCCTTCCAATTCTCCTCTGTCTGCCAAAATCATCTCAGGCAGATGATGACTAGGCCAATCCTCGTCAGAAATCTCAATTCCATATTCTCGGCAGAAACTAACTTTATCACTAGCTGTGTTCTCTAATGCCTGCATAGCACCTACCCAACTAGGGCCCTCTAGGGTGACGCTAATACCAACAATGAGACGACTAAATACATCAATAACAACATAAATAACTGGTCGCCCAATGATACGGCTACGGTCTAGCGAACTAACTAAGTAAATGTCGCCAATTGTGGCATCAATCTGATAAATTGACCCTGGGCCAAACGCCATCTGAGTTGAATCTCCTAAAACTTCACGATGACGCAGATTGTATCGACGCTTACCCTCCCGTGTAGATAGAGCTTGAGTTAAGTTTTGCTCTTTTTCATACCAGTAACGAAACTGCCCAAATGTTGGAAGTTCCTGAGATGGAGGAAGAAATGGCACTAGAGTCCCATCAGGGAGAAGATCGTAACCTTTATGAAAAAACTTTTCCAGCGTTTTCTGATAGGCATCCTGCAAAGTTCTGCCGTCTGAATTTTCATAGAAAAGCTTAATTCCGCGAATCAACTTCTCTTGTACATTAGTAGTGATATTAATGCCAGTTGATAAATTCGTGACTTTGGTAATTCTGCTAGGGCGACCACGCTTTCGTTCACTACTTTTTCGCTCTTTACCCTTTGCGCCACACTTATCGAAAAGGGGAAGAAGTGCATTTTTAGTTTGTCCTCCCTGCCAGTATCGCCTCAAGAACTTGTAGATAGTTTTTTTCGTCCACCCTGTTTGTTTCTCTAAAGCATTCAAGAGCTTTCCTCTTCCGTGCCCGTAGAAAATCTGTCCAGTTTTATCTTCAATTAGGGGCATAATTACTTCCCAAGCTGCATCTCTATGCTGGAGATGTTTCTTGGGGATACTGTCTTCTGATCGTAGTAATGTTGCGTAAGGATCTACCTCTAGGACCTGGGCTTCTCCAGAAGTAATCGCTGCTTCTAGATCCTTGCACTTCTGAAAAATGGGCAAGCTTTGAGGATTAAGAATTTCAATAAGGGCAGCATCAGTGCCAGATGAATCGATCCATAGTAAACGCTCAATCCACGAACCAGTTGCACTCTGCCACTCTATCAGCATATTGATGAATAAGTTCATCCAACCCCTCCGATTTCTTCAAGAGGTTCTAAAGAGGATAAGAGTACAAGCTTTTCACTAGGTCGAATAGGCTGAACCATATTTACCTGCCAAACTCGGTTAGCCAGCAAGTGCCGAACAACTAATAAGCTTAAACCTGGCGTAAAACCAAGTTGGTCGTCACAAATTGCTGCAATATCTGCTAAAGAATCTTTTGCCTGAAGCACCAATGGAGTCATTACCATTGTTATTCGGGTGATATCACTCTGTGGTAAGTCATCTAGGTCTAGATAAGGATGCAACCACTTAATATTCTCTGCAAGAGTTTTAGACACTTCACGTTCAGTAACAATTCCCCAATCAATGTTTCGCCTTTGCCAATAGCATCTTTCAATCTCCAACTTCTCCAGATTACGCTTTGACTGCAAATCCTGTGCATACTTAGGGTTTGCTGAATAATCGATCGCAAACTAAGAACAGGAGCTCACGATATATTCAAGCAGAGTTAAATATAA
>NZ_JAUBRB010000001.1:0-209047 GCF_036701585.1 Microcoleus sp. POL10_C6
CGACACCAGAGGTAACACCAACTCCCACGCCAATTTCGACACCAGAGGTAACACCAACTCCCACGCCAATTTCGACACCAGAGGTAACACCAACTCCCACGCCAATTTCGACAGCAACTCCTACACCAGAGGTAACATCAACTCCCACTCCAATTCCTATAACAACTCCTACACCTACACCGACACAGACGCCAATTCCTCTAGCAGATCCGACACCAATTCCTACAGCAACTCCTACCCCAGAGGTAACACCACCTCCCACACCTACACCAGCGGTAACGCCTGACTCAACTTGTTTTTGCGATCGCATTCCTCGCCCCGATCTCAATCAACCCAATGCCACCGATAATGTAATTAATGGCAATCCTAATATCCGAATAGGCACTAACCAAAATGATGCTTATTATGGCAACAATTCCTCTAGCTTTTTTGATGCTTTGCCAGGGGATGATAACTTATTTGCTGATGACGAAGGCGACACACTGAATGGCAATGAAGGTAATGATTTTATTGTCGGTGGTACTGGCAATGATTACCTCTTGGGTGGCAAAGATAATGATATTATTCTCGGTGGACAAGGGGAAGATGTAATTCGGGGAAATCAAGGGAATGATTCTCTGAATGGGCGAGAAGGAAATGACCTGATTTATGGCGATGCTGGTAATGATTTTATTCAGGGTGGCAAAGAAAATGATACCTTATACGGGGGCAAAGACAATGATATTCTACTGGGGGAACAAGCACAGGATTTATTGTTAGGACAAGAGGGAAATGATACCCTGTGTGGAGGCAGTGAGAATGATACACTCCTTGGAGGCAAAGGAAATGATATTTTGTCTGGGGTTGGTGGATTTGATAGTTTACTAGGGGGGGTAGGAAATGATATATTTGTCTTGTGTCCTGAAGTGGAATTTAATCTAATTGCAGATTTTACTAAGGGGGAAGATGCGATCGGATTGTCAGGAGGATTCACGTTTGAGCAGTTGCAGATTACACAGGGAAATGATGGAACATTGCTGACGATTAAGCAAAGTGGAAGAACACTTGCGAATCTTGTGGGTGTTAATGCTTCGCTAATTACTGCTCAAGATTTTCTCTTAGTTTAAGATAGCGAATTCTAAGGCTCGCGAATTAAATAATTTACACAAGGAAAGTGGGGTGTCCTGCCCGCCCTTTTTGGACGGGCGGGACGCCCATCCCACAATCACAATTAAAATGGTAAGTTATTTAATTCACGATCCTTAAGTTAGTAATTCATTAGACCTTTGGCAAAAATAATTAGGACGGGCAAGATGCCCATCCCACAAGAAAAAATAACTCTTGTGGGATGGGCCGGAGAGCCCGTCCCATCAATTGATGAAAAGGATTTTTGCAAGAGGTCTACTATCTAAAATTTGGAGATGTTCCAATTCCCCATTAAAACCCCAGAAATCATTTTCGGCTCCCCTCTCGTATTTTTGCCCGTATCATACCCTAATTCAGCAACGCCATTATATCAAGTAGGGAAACGGCACTGCCGTGTCCAAGGCGTGTCTTAGCATTAAACCCGCAGTCCCCGATTAATTTCAACCCCTGCCAAAATGCGGAATTAACCGCCTGCAACTAATAAGAATTAAAAAAAACTAACACTTTTGGAAGATGCCACAATATTTATCTATGATCAAAATATAGACATTTGTCTAAACAGGGCATTAAACCATTTCATAAGTGGCGAAATATTCTAATCAATACCAAAAAAACCATGCAATTTTTGCCCAAAACACTCCCCGAAATTCAACCTGAAATCCTACCAGTTAACGAATCACCGCCAGAACTTGTTACTTTCGATGTCGGCGGGATGAAATGTGCCGGCTGCGCTAAAGCTGTGGAACGCCAACTCATGCAGTATTCAGGCGTAATTTCAGCTTGCGTTAACTTGGCCGTAGAAGTCGCGACTGTTGAGTGTCAACCGGGGACTGTCGATGCAGAGGCTTTAGCGAAAAAGTTGACTGATAATGGATTTCCCTCTCAGTCTCGTTCTGGTGAAAATCAGCAGGAAGCAGAAGCGGCAACAATTGAACGGCGGGGGCAAGAAATTCGACAGCAAATCAAGCAATTGACGATCGCCCTAATCCTAATTATTCTATCCGGTTTAGGTCACGTACTCGGCACACAAGCCCCAATTCTCAGCAATATTTGGTTTCACTGGGGACTCGCCACCCTAGCTTTGGTGGTACCTGGCCGCCCGATTATCGTTGACGGGTGCCGCAGTTTGTGGCGAAATGCACCCAACATGAATACTTTGGTAGCTTTAGGCGCTGTCACAGCTTACACCGCTAGCAACGCGGCGCTGCTGTTTCCAAGGATGGGATGGGAGTGCTTTTTTGACGAACCGGTGATGCTTCTGGGCTTTATTTTGTTGGGCAAAACTCTCGAACAGCAAGCCAGACGCCGCGCTGCATCTGCTTTGCAAGCTTTAATCGCATTGCAACCGGCGAAAGCCCGCTTAGTTGATTTTAAACTTTCGACTTTAGATGTGCGATCGGAAGAATTGCCTTTAAACTCGACATCAGAGGTATACGATCCACAATACATTGAAATTCCTGCCGATCGCGTCCGAGTCGGAGAATGGCTGCAAGTTTTACCAGGGGAAAAAATTCCGGTAGACGGTGAAATTAGCGAAGGCAAAACAACGATAGATGAGTCGATGCTGACTGGCGAATCGATGCCGGTTTTGAAGCAACCAGGAGATACAGTTGCCGCCGGAACTATCAATAAATCCGGGGCAGTTGTGATGCGCGCAACTCGCACCGGTAAGGAAACAACTGTAGCTCAAATGGTGGCTTTGGTGCAGGCAGCCCAAACTCGCAAAGCGCCGATTCAAAATTTAGCTGATACTGTGGCGGGATATTTTGTCTATGGGGTAATGGCGATATCGGTTTTAACTTTCCTATTTTGGTATTTTGCCGGGACTCATATTTGGCCTTCTGTGCTTTTAGGACACGGGGCAATGGATATGGGACACGGGGCAATGAATATGGGAAATGAATTGCCTATTATCCATTATCAATCGCCTTTGCTCTTAAGTTTGAAATTGGCGATCGCAGTTTTAGTTATTGCTTGTCCTTGCGCTTTGGGACTGGCTACCCCAACTGCAATTTTAGTTGGTTCTGGCATCGGGGCGGAGCGCGGGCTTTTAATTCGCGGTGGTGATGTTTTAGAACGGGTGCATCAATTAGATACGGTGGTTTTTGACAAGACTGGCACTCTGACAACCGGAAATCTCACACTCACAGATTATTTGCCAGTTTTCCAGAATTTGGAGTGGGATTTGAACTCAGATATTCATGTTGGCAACAAACAAGATGTTTGTTCCACAATTGATGGAGTTTCTGGCACAGTTGACTCAAAACTGCTGCAAATTGCGGCGGCGGTGGAAAGGGGCGCTTGTCATCCCATCGCCGCAGCGATTTTGCAGGAAGCTCAACAGCAAGGTTTGCCGCTGCTAGCTGCTGAGGATTTCTGCACGGAACCGGGATTCGGGGTTTCGGCTTTGGTGGAGGGCCGGCGGGTGTTCGCAGGCAATGCTGAGTGGATGAAGCAGCAGGGGGTCGCTGTGGCGACGGAATTGTCGGAGTCTTTGCAAGGCAAAACGGCGGTTTACGTGGCTTCTGGGGGCGTTTTGCTGGGGGTAATCGGGCTAAAAGATACTCTGAGGCCGGATGCTAAGGCTGCGGTGGAACGTTTGCGGGGCATGGGATTGCGGGTGATGATGCTGACGGGGGATACGGCGTCTGCGGCGGCGGTGACGGCGCAGCAGCTAGGTTTGGCGGCGGCTGATGTTTTGGCCGAGGTGCGGCCGGAGGGGAAGGCGAGGGCGATCGCAAGTTTGCAAGCTCAAGGCTGTAAAGTGGCTGTGGTGGGGGATGGCATCAATGATGCGCCGGCTTTGGCTCAAGCTGATGTCGGTATCGGTTTGCACTGTGGCACTGATGTCGCTGTTGAGACTGCTCAAATTGTGTTGATGCGAAATGCTTTGATGGATGTTGTTGAGTCGATCGAGCTGGGGCGCGCTACTTTTAATAAGATTCGCCAAAATTTATTTTGGGCTTTTGGTTACAATACTCTGGGAATTCCCGTTGCAGCGGGTATCTTGCTGCCTGCAACCGGAATTCTACTCAGTCCTGCGGCGGCGGGAGCATTTATGGCGTTTAGTTCTGTTAGCGTTGTGACAAATTCTTTGTTTTTGCGTCGGGGATTTCGAGCTTAAATTTAGGGATGACAGATAAATGTCGGAGGTCATCGGTCATTAGTTAGTAATTAATGACTGATGACCTCATACCAAGAGGGAAACAAACCCCTCACACCAGGAGTCGAGAGCCAAGAAGTTTCCACGTTAGTTAGAACCCCCTGATTCATCTGTAGAGTCAAGCGAAAATCTCACACCTCAAATTGACTGACTGATGGCTACAGTGCCATACTTTCCAAAAGTCGCCAGTTATTGTTGTTCATAATTGAACGACTCACTAGCTCGAACATTTGACGGCAGTGGTTGTTGGTTTGCAGGGGCAGTTCTTCGTTTTTAATCACGAAGTTCATGCGAACCTCTGAGTCGCTGGCCGTGTTTTTCTCAATTAGGACTTCTGCGGTGACAAGTTTGGCAAGGGAAACTTGACCGGGAAGTTCGCGAGCCATGACGGAATCTCCTGTATTGTAGATAATATCAAGATTGCATGACTCTAAAATTTCAATCAGGGATTGACGGAGACGGTCGATCGGAACGGCAACGATAAAAAAACCAGTATAGCGAGCCATAGACAACTCCAGCCGTGAGGCATTTAGACTTTATTATCATACCGAACATAGAACAGATGAACAGAACAATATGGATTTATTTTATTCAGGTGGAAAGTTAGGGCAATGAAGGGCAAACTTATCGTGTTTGAGGGGGTTGAAGGTGCCGGTAAAACTACGCAAATGCAGCGCTTGATACAGTTCCTGCAAGCAAGTTGCTTTCTGAGTGTCCGCTTGGTGGCTACTCGCGAACCGGGGGGTACTGAGCTGGGAAGGGGACTGCGACATTTGTTGCTGAAACAAGATGGGGGCGAATCTGTATCCGATCGAGCAGAATTACTCATGTATGCTGCCGATCGCGCTCAACACGTCGAAACTGTTCTCAAACCAGAGTTATTGAAAGGAACGATTGTTTTATGCGATCGCTTTACTGACTCTACGATTGCTTATCAGGGCTACGGCCGCGGTCTTAAGCTTAATTTAATTAAGCAGTTGAATGACATTGCCACCGGAGGCTTGGAAAGCGATCTGACTTTGTGGCTGGATATTAATGTGGAGGCGGGTTTGGCGCGGGTAAGGGCCCGGGGAGGGTGCGATCGGATCGAGCAAGCTGATTTGAAGTTTCACCGCCTTGTGCAGCAAGGTTTTGCGGAGTTAGCCGAGGCAAATAAATCTCGAATTGTCCGGATAAATGCCGATCGGCCTGAATATGAAGTCGCTCAGGAAATTCAAACTATTGTAACTCGCAGGTTAGAAGCTTGGGGATATTTAAATAATATCAATTCTGAAAAGTAAGCTTACATAGATAGCCAGAAACCGGGTTTTTTACGAAATATTTGCTAAAAATCCTCAAGTTCGAGGAAAAACCCGGTTTCTTCGTTGTAAGTAACTCACCATAGGGTAGCGAGCAGGGCAAAATTCTTGAATAGGTAGTCATTACATTCAGCGCCCCTGACAAGCGAATTTCAAAGGTGGTACCCGCCACGTGATTTATCCGTAGAATCAATCCCAAATCTCAAATCGAAAATCCTCAAGCCCCCGCATTTATCCGTGGGGTCGCCTCTAAAATCTAAAATCTAAAATCTCAAATCGATTGACGCACCCTACAATAACTTCCTTCTGTCAACTGTCAACTGTCAACTGTCAACTGTCAACTGTCAACTGTCACATGAATTATTTCACATCCTTAATCGGACAAGAGCGACCAGTAGAATTGCTAACACAAGCAGTCGAGCGAAACCGAATTGCTCCTGGTTATTTATTTGTCGGCTCTAACGGCATCGGCAAAAGTTTAGCTGCTCAATGTTTCATCGAGCTTTTATTCTCAGCCAATCTTCCCGAAACCAGACTCATAGCCTCGGTACAAAATCGCGTGCAGCAGCGAAATCATCCAGACTTACTTTGGGTAGAACCCACTTACATGAACCAAGGCAAACGGCTTACACCAAAGGAAGCAGAGGAAGCCGGTTTAAAGCGGAAAGCACCACCACAAATTCGTTTAGAACAAGTTCGAGAAATCGGTGATTTTCTCAGCCGACCGCCGCTAGAAGCTGCGCGTTCTGTCGTAGTTTTGGAACAAGCAGAAACAATGGGCGAGGGAGCCGCTAACGGCTTGTTGAAGACATTGGAAGAACCGGGAAAAGCAGCCCTAATCTTAATTGCTCCGACAGTGGAAGCTTTGCTGCCAACTTTGATTTCCCGTTGCCAAAAAATCCAGTTTTCTAGGCTGAATGGCGAAGCAATGGCACAAGTTTTGCAGCAAGCGGGATTCTCGCAGATTTTGGATCATTCCGAGGTACTGGGGATGGCTCAGGGTAGTCCTGGGGAGGCAATTGCTATTTGGCAGCAACTGCAATCAATACCCGAGGATTTGCTGCAAAAGGTGAAGCAGTTGCCTCAAAATCTGCGGTCTGCTTTGGAATTGGCCAAGGAAATTGATAAAACTTTAGATACTGAATCTCAGTTGTGGCTAATCGATTATTTACAACACTGTTACTGGCAGCAATTTTTGGCAGGGGGAATTAGTCGATCGCCCTTAGAACCCTTGGAGAAAGCACGACAATATTTGCTAAACTACGTACAGCCGCGATTAGTTTGGGAATGCACACTGATGGGAATATGTCAAGCATAATTTATTGCCAAGTTTGAACCCAATACGATGAGTAACACGATGGAAAAAGCCACATTTGCCGCCGGTTGTTTTTGGGGAGTTGAACACAAGTTTCGCGCCGTTGCGGGTGTCGTCTCAACGGCTGCGGGCTATACAGGAGGTCACTGGCCCAATCCTTGCTACCTCGATGTTTGCGCCAGAGTGACTGGTCACGCTGAATCTGTGCTGATAGAGTACGATCGATCGCAGGTGAGTTACGAAGCACTGCTAGATGTATTCTGGAACTGTCACGATCCTACCCAAATCAATCGCCAAGGCCCCGACAGAGGCGAACAGTACAGGTCTGTGATTTTTTATCACAATTCCGAACAAGAAAAAGCCGCTCGTCTCTCCAAAAACAAATTGCAAAGTTCCGGTAAATACGACAAAGATATTGCCACCGAAATCAAACCTGCTAGTGAATTTTATATGGCAGAGGATTACCACCAGCAATATATTGAGAAGAAGCGGCTTTCGTCAGAAGTTATTAGTTAACAAGTAGGCAGACGCGACAAAAAAATAAAATATCTTAGGGGCGGGTAAGGCAATAATATATACTAGCCACAGTTTATTATTAATGCAAAACTCGGCTTCCCCCACGCCATGTTTATTTCCACCTACTCAATAATAAATCATTAGTAATGAGATAGTGTTTGGTAGGATTAATCCCCCTGTGGTAAGCCGATGCGATGGGGATCGGCACCAATCTCAGCTTTGACAATTGCTAAAAGAATATAGATGCGGGGCGGGGAATGCCAGTCTGAAGAGAATTGATCGCGTTTTAAACAGCTTGTTACGGAAGTCATAATTTTATAATAAAAATGCTGTATTAGTTGGGCGGGTAATACCGAAACAATTTTGCAAGAAAGTCTAACTAAAAATTGGGCATTTCTGTTTGAATTCTCTTGAGGAAATTCCACTTTTTGCGTCCCGGACTGTAGTCATTAGTCAGAGGATATAAGGAAAAGGGAAGAATATCTAGTTTTGCAGTCTTGCCTGTTTATTTGCTAAGCTAGAGGTGGCGCTCTGTAACCAATAAACCTTAGATTTATGCACAGGTTATTAACTGGAAAACTGCGAGTAGAGTATTTAACAATACCCATCGCCAATCTTCCAGCAAATCTATCCGGTACTAAAATTGTACAGCTTACAGACTTTCACTATGACGGGGTGCGACTGTCGGAATGGTTGCTAGAAGAGGCGATTGCAGCAGCCAATGAAGCCGAACCAGACCTGATTTTTTTAACTGGTGACTTTATTAGCTATGACCCCGCACCTATTTACGGCTTAGTGCAGCGATTGAAAAACTTGCAAAGTCGGGTGGGAATTTACGCGGTTTTGGGCAATCATGACCACTATTGGCCGGAGGCAAAAAGAGAGGTTACTAAGGCTTTAAATAGCGTCGGAATTCGGGTTTTGTACAACGAAGCAATCTATCCTTTGGGCTCTGAATTGGCTTTAGTTGGGTTAGCAGATTTTTGGTCGGGCGATTTTGCGCCTAAACCTGTAATGACATCCCTAAATCCCGCGATTCCTCGGATTGTTTTGTCTCACAATCCTGATACTGCTGAAAAGCTGCAAAATTGGCGGATTGATTTGCAGTTTTCTGGGCACACTCACGGTGGTCAAATTGTTATTCCTGGTATCGGCCCTTTGTACGCTTGGGTCAGAAAAATTGGCTATTTTATTCCTAAACGAATCCGAAAGTTCATTCCTTTTGTGTCGGCTTGGGATCGAGTAGTTACTCACTGGGAATGGGCTAGCGGTTTGCATCGGGTTGGGAGTAATTTGCTGTACGTGAATCGCGGTTTGGGGACTTATGCGCCGGGAAGGCTATTTTGTCCGCCGGAGGTGACAGTAATTACTTTGGTTTGTCAAGATACGTAAAGGCTTGTGTAGGGTGCATACTTTCCCGATAAAGGAAGAAGGAAGAGGGAAGAGGGAAGAGGGAAGAAGGATTTTTGTACAATTTCTATGATTTTTAATTGGCTTCTCCAAAGCGATAGCCTCTGCCGTAGACTGTGTGAATTAGCACCGATTCGCCCGGGGCTTCTATTTTGCGGCGCAGCAGGCGAATTTGAGCGGCTAATACATTGCTGCTGGGTTTTTCTGTTTCACTCCACAAATACTGGTGGATTTGTTCGTGTGTTAGCAATTGACCGGTATGGCGCATTAAGTATTCTAATAACTGACATTCTTTTTCTGATAAGTCAATTGTACGATCACCCCGATAAGCTAATTGATTGTCGTAGTCTAGCTGTAAATCTGCAACTTGCAGCCGCCCGACAGCAACCTCGGCATCAAAAGTAGGAGGCCGCCGCAGCAAGGCGCGGACTCTGGCTAGCAGTTCTCGCAGTTCAAAAGGTTTGACTAAATAGTCGTCTGCACCGGCGTCGAGTCCTTGTACGCGATCGTCTACGGTATCTTTGGCGGTGAGAAATAGCACTGGCGTACTCCTTCCTTGCGATCGCAACTTCTGGCAAATTGCCAGTCCGGTTTGTCTCGGCAGCATCCAATCCAAAATTAGCAAATCGTAATTGCCCTGCATTGCTAAATTGCTGCCACTTGCTCCGTCAAATGCCACATCAACTGTATAACCTTCGCGGCTTAAGACTCGACTCAAAGGGTCAGTTAACTCAACTTCATCATCAACTAAAAGAATCCGCATCCTGATTTCAAATTTGAGATTTGAGATTTTAGGTTAAGTAAACTGATTTTTCCTAGATTTTAATGTGTGGAATACTTTCCGTTTCGCTGTAAGCTGCTGCTACCCATTCCTGGATGGCAGGCAAGAACAAAATCGCATCCGCATAAGCTTTTGTTACTGAATCTAATTTAACTCCGTAGGTGACAAAACGCATCACAACGGGGGCAAACATAGCGTCAACAATTGTGAATTTTCCGAACAGCATATTACCACCTGTTCCGAATTTTTGACGGCATTCGCGCCAAATGGAAAAGATGCGATCGATCTCTGCTTCTACACCGGGAGTCATCCCTTCTCCCGGATAGCGGTTGCGGCAGTCCATCGGCATATTTTCGCGCAAATTTGAGAAGCCCGCGTGCATTTCGGCGCAGATGGAACGGGCGATCGCCCGTTGGGCTACATCTGTGGGCCACAAATCATGTGCAAAGCGTTCTGCAACGTATTCGCAAATTGCTAAAGATTCCCACACTTTCAGATCGCCGTCGATTAAAACTGGCACTTTTCCCGAAGGAGAATAGCGCCGAATTTCCTCATGCGTTGTCGGCCAGTCTAAGGGGATTCTCACCTCGGCAAATTCCAGTCCAGCTTGTTTCATCGCCAGCCAAGCGCGCAGCGACCAAGAGGAATAATTTTTGTTGCCGATTACCAGAGTCAATTTGGTCATAATGTAGCTGTTAGCTATTTCCGATCGCCCGTGCAATTTTAAGTTTTAGAGTTGAATATACAAAAGCGTGACACACAATGGCGATCAGGCGATCGGCTCGTTGTCTGCACCAGTCTCTGCAAGCATTTTACATTAACAGCCTCCCAGCGTTCCGCGTTTTTCTGCAAACTGCGATCGGGGGGCGCGATCGAACACGCTGGATTTCATATGAGATGAGAAGCCTCTGTCCCTGGGGATTCTGGCGTGGTTAGCGCTAGGTACAGCTACTGTATAGTCCATTTCGTCCCTCTCTACACCACCGCCTGAGAGGATTTCATCTACTGTAATCTTTTTCAGGGAATCGGGGTCTACACTGTGAAAATTCCCGTCAAATTCTTGATTGTTTTCCATACCGACCGCCCTTGAAAAACGTGACGAAATAAAAACTTACTAAATATAATATATACCCAAACAAAGGATAGAGCAATACCCGAAATTTATTTTTCCCTAGGAACTCTATGTGTTATTCTGAGTTTGGTAAAAGCTGTTTATGCTTAGGCCGCGCTCTCCCCCTTCCAAAATTAAGAAATTTACCCTCTAAAAATTGACATGATTACTGTTGCACTTCCCAAAGGCGGATTGTTAGGAGATAGCATTCGGCTGTTTAAATCGGTTGGATTAGACTTCAGTGCTTTTCTCGATTCATCTAACCGACAACTTCAAATATATGACCCGACAGGCACTGCCAAAGCTTTGCTAGTAAGGACGCATGACGTGCCGGTTTATGTGGAATACGGTCAAGCGGATTTGGGGATTGCTGGCTATGATGTTTTGCGGGAAAAAAAGCCGAAAGTTGCTAATTTAATTGATTTAAAGTTTGGCAAATGTCGGCTGTCGGTGGCGGTGAAGGAATCTAGTTCTTATCGACGAACTGTGGATTTGCCTCCTCACGGTAGAGTTGCTTCTAAGTTCGTACACTGTGCCAGGGAATATTTCCACAATTTGAATTTGCCGGTGGAAATTGTGCCGCTTTACGGTTCTGTGGAATTGGGGCCGATTACGGGTATGTCGGAGGCAATTGTGGATTTGGTTTCGACTGGCAAAACTTTGCGGGAAAATGGTTTGGTGGAAATTGATGTTTTGTTTGAAAGTTCCGCTTATTTGATCGGTCATCCTCTGAGTTACCGTTTGAATGCGGGGGGGGTGAATGAGTTGATCGGGAAGTTGAGAGAGCAAGTTTTGACGACTGTTTGATGCGAACTCCAATTACAGTAGACTTATTGCATAAATCCTTCATTGATAGGGAAACCATAGACGCAACGCAGGATAGTGGGGGACTTTTGCAATAAGTCTAAACTATTGTAGGGTGGGCTTGTAGCTGGGAGCATCTCATATTTGTAAAAACACTTCTTCTGGCTCCTTCTTTCTTCCTTCTTCCTCTTTCCTCCTGATATCATTTCCGGTTACACTCATACATGATGTTGACGGTTGACGGTTGACAGTGGACAGTGAACAGTCAACCGTCAACAGTGAACAGCGAACTTGAATTTACTATTCCGATGCTAACGGATTTGATATGACTCCTAACTCCAATTTCTAGCTTAGCTGCTTTCATTGAGATACTCCCCTTGTAGCCCGCTCTAAAAGTTAAATCTTTATGAAGTGCTATTTGCAGGTAGTAAACCTAGTTTTTCCTGGCAGCGATTTATATAAAAACGGACGACTGTATCAGCAGGGTTTTGTTCGATTAGTTGCTGAAAATATCCCAAGGCTGCGACAAATCTTTCGGATTGCCATCCTTGAATTCCTTTGTCAAATAAACCCTGGGTAAGCTGCTTTGCCTCCGAGTCGGGACAGGAGGCTGCCCAGATTTCGTAGATTTCAATAGCTTGCTGCTTGCCGCGCGGGGTTACTCGATCGATCCAGCGATAATAATAATTGTTGCTGGGCAAATGGCTGTCAGCAGCAGTCGCCCCAGAAGTAGAAATAATACTCTCCTGTGTTTCCACTTCTAAGTCGCACTTTAATAATAGACTTTCTTTTGAGTAGGAGTTGGAACTTATGCCATTTAGAAATTCTCTCGCACGAACGATCGCATTTTCGCTAACAATAATTTGGCAACCGTATATTTTAGTTAAATTTTCTAACCGAGAAGCTGTATTTACCACATCACCGATGACTGTAGAGTCCATGCGGCGATCGGAACCCAAAGTGCCGATCATGCCGATACCTGTGTTAATTCCCGTACCAATATTGACGGGAGATTCTAAATTGTATTTATGGCGACTGGCATTAAATTCTTGCAAAGTTTCTTGCATTGCTACTGCGGCTTCGATCGCATTCATGGCGTGAGAATGAGGCTTGTCAAATACTGCCATGATTGCATCGCCTAGGTATTTGTCAATAAACCCGCCGTGAGACGTTATGCACTCGTTCATTTTAGTAAAAAAAGCGTTCAACCATTCAAAAGTCTCGCGAGCTTGTTGAGATTCGGCGATCGTAGTAAACCCGCGAATGTCGCAAAATAAAACAGTCAGCTCTTCTTCTGTGACATTGCCCAACTGAATAGATTCTATTCCTTGCGGCGCAATTCGTCCGAGAAGTTGCTCTGGCACAAATAGCTGAAATTTTTCTGAAAGATATTCGTTGGCTTCCCAAGCTGCGGCGATTTGGCGTTTGCTTTGCTCTTTTACCTGCTGGTGGAATTGGGAAGATACAGCTTGCGATCGCATTTGACTCAACTGCAAAATATTTTCAACTTTTGCCAGCAACAAACGACTGTTAAAAGGTTTTGTCAAATAATCATCGGCCATCATTTCTAACCCTTTGATGCGAGACATATCGTCATCGAGGGCAGTTAAAAAAATCACCGGTACAGTTTGCAATGCCGTATCCTTACGCAGGCTCTCGCACACATCAAAACCGTTCATCTCCGGCATCATAATATCTAATAAAATTAAATCGGGTCGAGATGCGCGGGCAAGGGAGAGGGCTTCAGCGCCAGATAGCGCTGATACTGTAGCGTATCCTTTCATGAGCAATAACTCTTCCAGTAAAATCAGATTAGCTGGCTCGTCATCAACCAACATGATGCAGGGCGACTTGTTTGACATGGAATATGATATAATATATTGAATTTAGCTCGGGAGTTGCGCGTGGGGAAGCTCGAAAACTGGTTGATTCCTATATTTCTCCTTACTAAACTCGATATTTTTGGTAGGAACCGGATTTCGGAGGCAAGTGCGGGCAAGTCATATAGATATTTATCTACTATTGAGTTTAACCTTTCTTGTTATCAATTATCATAAAGGGCAGTGCTGGAACTGCAAATAATTATTGTTAGCCAAGAAAAGAACGGACTGTAGCGATCGTCAAATTCAAATCCAGTGGCTTACTCAAATAAGCAGAAGCGCCAGCTTCCAAACATCGCTCACTGTCACCGGGCATCGCCATCGCCGTCACCGCAATCATCGGTACCGAATCCCAGACAGGATCTGCTTTCACTCGGCGCATCAACTCAAAGCCGTCAACATCCGGCAACTGAATGTCCATCAAAATTAGATCCGGCAGCAACTCCGGGGCTGCTGAGGCGGCGAGAATACGATCGGCCATCGCCTTCCCATCCGCGAGTATCTCTACCCCGTACCCCTCCAATTCCATCACCTCAGAAATTAACATTTGGTTAAAAGGCTGGTCTTCGACAACCAAAATCCGCTTCCTGGCAATTGGTAAAGCAATCGCAGAAGCAGGAACTAACTTGGTATCCAAAGCACAAGAAGCAAAGTTTCCCAACTGTTGACGCATCTCCGTCAAGGGCAGCCAAACGCGGAAAAGACTTCCCCGATCGCAAACAGATTGAAAAGAAACAGTTCCCCCGTGCAATTCTGCCAGACGCTTAGTCAAAGCCAAACCCAAACCTGTACCTTCGTGCCGCCTAGTCAGCGAAGAATCCACCTGTTGAAAAGGTCGAAATAGCAAGTGCCAGCGGTCTTGAGGAATGCCGATGCCGGAGTCTTTAACCTCAAAACAAAAATAAGGAGTGCTGGCATTTACAGGAGAACAATCCGGCCGGTAGTCGCCGTTTATTTCACTGCCGTAGACCAGACGCCCGCTGAGTTTAACTTGTCCCTGTTCAGGGGTAAATTTGATGGCATTGGAAAGTAAATTAATTAGAATTTGTCGCACTCGCCGTTCGTCGAGCAAAACGTTAGTAATGCGGTAGTCGAGTTCTAAAGACAAACTGATCCGCTTTTTGTCTGCCCGTGGCTGCATCATTTTCATACAGTCTGTCGCAAGTTCTTGAACGCGAACAGGCTGTAAGTTTAGTTCTACTTTCCCGGCTTCAATTTTAGAAAGATCGAGAATATCGTTGATTAGCTGCAACAAGTGCTGGCCACTTTTTTCGATCAGTTCTACATAGTTGATTTGTCGATCGCTCAACTGTCCGGCCGTTTGCCGCAGCAGCAAGTCAGAAAAGCCGAGAATGCTGTTGAGAGGCGTCCGCAGTTCGTGGGACATTGAGGCTAAAAACTCGGATTTCAACTGAGAAGAATACTCTAATTCTTCGTTAACTTGGCGCAGGTTCTCTTGTGTCTGAGCCCGCTCGATCGCCGCCCCCAGAGTCCGGCAAGCAGCCTCCAGCACTTCTTGGTGGACGGCGGCTTGCAGTTTTTTGATGTTGCGGGACTCCAGCGTCAGCACTCCGATGATCGTGCCGTTGGTAGCTGCGATCGGAAAAATGCCGAGTTGTCCGATTCCCGGATGCCGAAATTCCGGCACGGCATTGGGATGTTGGGCATAATCCTCGACAAACACAGGTTTACCAGTTTTCACCACTTCCCACAGCAAACCGATGCCGTAGGGAATGCCTTGGTCGAGCAATTCTTGCATTCCTGCGACTACGGGTTCCCCGTAAGTAGCCAAAAATTGACTAGAAACTTGGTTGGAAATCGCCGACGCTTGGCGATCGTTTCCTTTGCCGTTAATCACCTTAACATCTCCGAAAGCTGCATTCATTGCCTCAACTAAATAGGTGAGGGCAAACTGACCTATTTCTTGCAAACTGTCAGACTTTTGCAGGCGTTCGGTTAAACCTAAAAGAAAGCTCAGCCGCCTGACTTCTGCGTTCAAGCTAGCTTGGGAGTTTCGGTATACCGTAACGTCTCTAAAGGTAAACAGCCGTCCGCCGCTGTTGGTAATCGTGGCGCACACCTCCAAACAAACCGCATTGGATTGCTCGAAATAAAATGATAAACTTTCATGCTGAGATTTTTCGAGTGCTTGCTGAAACTCTTGCCACTGTTGAACAGACAAATAACCCCGATCGACAATTTCCGCAAACAGTAAGTGGCACTTCGGCTTTGTTTCCAGCCATTCTGGGGACAGTCCCCAGATTCCCGCCAATTTTTTGTTAAACAAAACTAAGCAGTCAGACGAGTCGAACAGAGCGATCGCATTGTCTACTTGGTTGAGAATCAGTTCTTGGTCTGCCCTCAACTGGTGCAAGTCTCTCTCCATTTTCTCTGTGTGTGTAGCTCTTAGTTTCGTTGTCATAACTTTCTAGGGATATGGCAAGAGTTATTTTATAACCCCTTACTTAAGGTGACATAATTTTAGGTTTTTGGGCAGTGAGGGCGATCGATCTGCCTTGTGATCTGAGACACTTGCTGGTTTCGGAGGGCGATCGGAACCCGCTTTGAACTGCGTCGGCTACATTGCTTAATCATGAGGAAATAAGGAGGGAAAGCATTATGACAGAAGCAGAATCTTTTAATAACAATGCTCTCGAACTTGATGGCATCTGACTTGAAACTATTGTGTCTAACTCTGTGCTAAATTGACCCATAATAAAAACTAATTCCGGTGATAAGAAATCAGCATATAGCAATTGTAAATCATTTGTGAGTTTCTTACGGACTCCCAGCGGGTTCGGGGAGGGTTGGAGTGGGTAAAAAAAATACGACTCCTGCAAGGATTGCTATATGTCAAATGCAATCATGACCTTACCCTTAAATTTTATTAGCAATAACTTGATGATAGGGATTAACTGCTCAAGCAAGTATTGGATTCAAAAACATAGGCATAAGGCGCCCCCTAAGCATCCGGAGACAGTGATATCAGTTTCAAAAAAGCAACTGTAGACTCGTGATCCCAACCATACACAATCAGTTATTCCCAATAATTTAATCTACAATTGTGCGAGTGAAAGTTCACGCAGAAGTCTAACTTATGAGTAGTGTGTGCAGTGCAGACCCTACAAATGTGAGTTAAGCTAATCCGCATTTAAATTGCAGAGTAAAATAAATCTTTACTCTTGTGGGGAGTAGGGGTTGGGCAGGAGATCCCGCACTTAACATACAATTTAAATGCAGTACAGCTTAGAGCGTAAGTCTCGTTAATGTTTCTTAGGATTTTTCGGAAAAGGAATGCCCAAACTTTCGTGAAAAACAACCTGAGTTTTATAAGTCAAGCGCCGGTTAACTTGTTTGATGATTTTTTCCAAAAGCGCATCGCCGGTTTTTTCTATTAAAGGTTGAGACATCGATCGAATAAACTTAGGAAAGCAAACTCCCACAGCCAAATCCAGCTTCCACGTAGTAATGGTAATCGCAGGCGGCAGCTTAGCACGTTCCGAGCTCGGCCAATCGGCGGCAAATTCCTGAGACGGTATCTCCACTAGCTTCATTGCCGATCGAAAATCCACTTCATACCCAGGCGAGGTATAATCCGGAACCGGAATAGTCTTAATCAAATAGCAGCCTTCAGCATCCGGCGGCAGCAACTCTAAACCAATTCTCGCTTCCACACGGTAGCCGAAAGCCCCAAAACGCCCGATTAATAAATCATAGCCGTTTTCTCCGAGCGGCTCGGCCTTCATCGGCGAAGCGCACTGGCAAAACCAAGTCTTGTGGTTGTTCAAATGCTGCGCCACCGTCTCCGCATCGGCGTACATCTCCATGCTGTCTTCAAAATGCGTGTGAAACCAAATCGGCTCAACTTCCTCTGCGGCATCCGCGCTTCCACTTTCCGGCTGTTGGAAACTCCCATCTGGGTAGTAATTTTCGTCAGAAGCTTCAACAGTTTGATATTCAGCGGAATCCTGCTTCATCGTATGCTCTCCTGTTATACACGCCAATCAATCTGGTTGGGGATGTGTTAAGGAAGTTTCCTCCCTACAATTGAGAAATTGATAGTAACAAAACTTACCCTAGTTCAGCATAACTCGACTTATGAAAGCATTTGTAGCAGGAGCCACAGGTCAGACTGGCCGCCGTATCGTCGCAGAATTGGTGAAGCGAGGTATTCCCGTGCGCGCCTTAGTCCGAAATCTAGACACAGCGAGACAAATTTTACCACCGGAGGCTGAGTTAGTTACTGGTGATGTATTAAATGCGACTTCCCTGGGCGATGCTATCGGCGATAGTACGGTATTGCTGTGTGCGACAGGGGCGGCCCCTGGTTTTGACCCGACAGCGCCTTACAAGGTGGATTTTGAAGGTACTAAAAATTTGGTGGATGCAGCTAAGGCTAAGGGCATTGAGCATTTTGTGCTTGTGACTTCTCTGTGCGTCTCTCAGTTTTTTCACCCACTGAATTTGTTCTGGCTGATTCTGGTTTGGAAGAAGCAAGCCGAGGAATATTTGCAAAAAAGCGGCTTGACTTATACGATCGTCCGTCCGGGCGGTCTCAAAAATGAGGATAATTCAGATGCGATCGTCATGACTGGTGCCGACAAAATGTTTGAGAGCAGCATTCCCCGCACCAAGGTAGCCCAAGTGTGCGTGGAGGCGCTGTTTCAGCCCACTTCTCGCAACAAGGTTGTGGAAATTGTGGCGAAGTCGGAGGCTCCGCAAAAGAGTTTTGAGGAGTTGTTTGCCAGTGTGATTTGATTGAATTAGCCTCGCTTGGGTTCGGTGCGTCAGACCAAAAACACTTTGATTTGGATCTGAGATGTTGCACCATTGTCAAGAACAGGCTTTCCGGCCTGTTCCACAAAAAGTGCATTTTCTTGTGGGGAGTAGGGGTTGGGCATCCTGCCCGCCCAAAAAAGGCTTATCGAGAATGGTGCAAGATGTGAGTTGGGTCAAAGATTGGGGCTGACGCACCCTACAACAATTTTCCGATCGCCAAATCTGGCAAAATCTTAATAGTTTTACGATTCGCCGTTAAAATTTCCCTCTCTCAGCATGAAAACTCTCAAGTGGCCAGCTTGGTTCCCCTATCCGATTTCGTGGTTAAGGGCATTTGCTCTCGCTCAGAGTTTTAGTTTTGTCCTTCGCCGGGGCATTCCTTTTGTCAGCGACTATATCGGCTTTCTGACTCTACTGCTGGCGGCTTGGCTGATTCAGTTGCCTTTGTTTTTTGTGTTTCATTTGTTCGCCGTCAAAATATTAAATCCCTTACTAATTATGCTGCCGGGGCGCTTTCGCGTGGCGCGCAAGTTCAAGCGCCGGCATACGGGTATTCGATCGCACTTGCGAGAAGGCTTGAATGCTGTTGTAGTGATTTTTTTTGCCTTTAATCTGTCGCTGTTGGTGCAACTTGCGATTTTTTATTGGCCAGCGCGATCGATCGATCCGGCCCAGTTGCTAACAGGAATATCTACTCTGACCAATGTTGCCGTAGCGGGTGAATTAGATTTCTGGTTGAGCAAATTGGCGGGGGTTTTATCGAGTCTAACGCTGGTAGCCGCGCCGCTATATCAATACGATTTTCGGGTGCGCCGGATGCGGGCGGCGCGAAAATGGGTCGAAATTTCGGAAATGGAAATGACTTTGCTGGAAGCTGAGAAATTCGGCCGTCGAAAAATAGGTTTGCTGAGGCGATCGGAGATTCAAATCCTCGGATTTATACTTTTAATCGGCGCTGTGATTGGCGGCGGTGTTTTTTTGGTTGACAGTTTGCGGGGAAATCAGCAGTTATCGCAGTCGGTAAGCGGGGTGGGAAAATTTCCGCCGCTGGCTATAAAAACCGGAGATCCTTACATTCGAGCTCTGATGCGTACTATTTCTGCTAGCGAGTCGAATGTTGCTCGACCTTATCACGTTGTTTACGGTGGCAAATATATATTAGATTTGAGCCGCCATCCTGACTGGTGCGTGAAGATTGTTAATGGCCCGAATCGAGGCAAGTGTACTACGGCAGCGGGCAGGTATCAATTTCTGACTACGACTTGGAAGGAGAAGGCTAAGCGCTATCAGGCACGTCGTGCTAATTTTTTATTCTGGGAAGATTACAGTTTTGAACCAGAAGATCAGGATGCTGTGGTTTATGCTTGGTTGAGCGATCGCAAGTTTTGGAAAGCTGATATTCCTGAGATGTTGCGCCAGGAAAGATTAACTGATGTATTGCGGATGCTTTCGGGAACTTGGACGAGTTTGGGATATGGAATTGAGAACAATTCTATGAGTTCTCGTTTGCCGAAAGTCTACCGGGAAATGCTGCGGGAAGAATTGGAAAATGCTGGTTCTTAGGGAGTTAAATGTTGGCTGTTGACTGTTGACTGTTGACTGTTAACGAATGTTATTGGTTATTAACAAGCCAAAGCGATTAAGAAATAACCACTAACAAGTAACGAATAATATCGTTTCCGGTTGCATCGGGATCATAAAATCGAGTCAACAGTTAACACTCAAATATTCAGTTTTTCGACACATCCTTCAACAGTCAACAGTCAACAGTCAACAGTCAACAGTCATTCCGGTGTAACCGGAATTGATATAACTAATCCTTCAATTGTGGTAAAAATGCGGTCAAACATTTGTACAAGTCTAATCCCGGCCCTGCTTGCAGGGGATAAAGCCTGTCGAAATTAATGGGGTTTCCCGCTGCTAATTTCCACTCGGTTTCCTGTGCTGTTTTTGGGGAAATTTCGATCGCTACCGTGATGTTAATAATGTTGTTGTGCTGGGGGATGCCCCGGAAGCAGTAACTTTTGCCCGTGCGTTTGTCGGAATCGCTGCCGGTGATGTATCTGTCTTGTTTGCGAAATTGGATTTCTCGAAAAGGTCGATCGATCGCAAAGGAGTCTCGGTAGCGGTAGTCTCCGTCGCGCAAGCTTTCGACAGTCGGTCTGATTTGAGCTATCACTGTTGCTGTACTAAGAGTTAGCATCATTGATCCGCGTTCCTCCTGTAAAATCGGTGATTTTGATTGCTGGTGTCTGTGTCGTCGCGGGCGATCGGCTTAAACAAACCAGCCGTGTAACAAATTAATAAAAGCCGTTAAGCCGTTTAAGTTGATCCCTAGCTATCGTGAATAATTATTTCATGGTTTCATCTCTGTTACCTATCTGAGTAATAATAGAAACATACAGCAAGCCGTGAGAAATTTTACGGGCGCATATTTAGGGATTAATTGACGATACTGCGAGGATACTGCTATGTTGTGCGTGACGCGAGAAACAAGAAATTTAGGGCGGCTGGAAACCGAAAATTCCCAACGGCGAGGCTCTTTCACCTCTGCGTCTAAAAGTACCCGTATTCTGCGATCGCGAGTTTACAAAGATGAGGCTCTGGTGTCGGCTGCGCTAGCGGGACTGCCAGCTCTTTTGGCATCCCTCGAAAGCTTTCGCGAGGAGTAGAACCTGGCATTTTCTATTGCTATATATTGCGCGTGGATGCTTGTGATAGCGGCTGCCAACCGAGCAAGGGCTGTTTTGATTGCACCTAAAATCCTCCTCGATTTGAGTAGAGTTTTGCTGTGCTGAACTATTGCAAGACTCAGAAACCTGGTTGTTTATACAAAAACATTTTTACAGCCCTTTGTTATGGTATGAAAAATGGTATAAAAACCAGGTTTATTGGTATGTGTCCGTACGTCTTGTGTTAACAAAATTTATTTGTCAGTGTCATCGGGTGCGATCGATGCCTCTACCTCTTGGGAGGAACGGCTTAACATAGAGTCGTGCAGGTGTTCGTTGTGCTGCCTTTCTTGAGCCATTAATTCTCTGGCTTTTTCTTCAGCAATTCCCTCGCCATGTGTTTCTAGCTCGTGGGAAGAACGGTTGAGCATAGAGTCGTGCAAGTGTTCGCTATGCTGCCTTTCGCGTGCAATTAGTTGTCTAGCTTTTTCTTCGGCGTTCATGGTAGTCTCTCCAAGTGTTTGTGAGAACTGATTCTTATATTAAAATGCCACAATTCGAGGGTAAATGTAGCAAGATTAACATAAATTTTTACAAAAAATTGTAGAAAAAAATGTCTAAAAAAAATTGAGTTTGCTGGCGGTGGGTATCGGGATCGGTGGTTGCTGAGGTAATTATTGCCAGACGCCGGAAAATATATTCTTGACTGCGATCGCAATTCGATTTAAGTCTTCCTTCAGCAGCGGCGGCCAAGAAACTCCTCTGCGGAGTCCAGCTTCAAATTGCTGCAAACCTTCTACTGACAGTAAATGCAGTGCCGAGATTAATTGTCGATCGAGCATTGGAGATTCTTGCAGCCCTTCAAACAATATTTTTAAAGCTAATAAAATCGATGTCACCTGTCCGGGTACGGGCGGTTGACCTTGTTTGAGACGCATCAGGAAGGCGTCGGGATTTTTCTTGGTTTCCAGGGCGGTTCCTTGGTCGATCAGAAAACTGCGGGCTGTTTTGTAATCCATTTGACGTGCGATCGATCGGAGTTCAATTAATTAGCAGGCATTATATCACTTTTTGTCGCGCTCAATTTGGTAATATATTTCCATACAGCCTACACTACAGCTACTCGTGAGGTTCGCCCATAAGCAGGTTACAGCTACTGATAGACGCGTAGCATTCATCCCACAGCCACCTTAAGCGAAGTGAAACGGACAGGGAAAAATAAAACAATGGCAAAACAAGGAAATAGCAGAAAATCCAAAAAAATTTATCGCTACTTGTGGCTGATTTTTTTGTGTCTGAGCTTTCTGTTAGTTCCGCTCATCAAAAAAATAGCGGCCGATACGCCATTCCCCCCACCCGCTCCTATGGAAAATAGTGCTACTTTTGGAGCGAGGATTCAAAGGACGATGGGGCTACTTGCAGCTAGCACTCCAACAGACCGCCGCCAAGTGCGTATCCTATTCTACGGTCAATCCATCACAGAACAAGATTGGTGGAAAGATGTAGTAAAGGATTTGAGACAGCGATTTCCCAATGCAGATTTGATTGTGGAAAATAGAGCAATCGGAGGATTTTCCGCCCCGATTTTAATCCGTCCCAGCGAACACGATTTGTATCCTTTTTATCCAGACTTGCTCATTTTTCACGTCTACGGAGGCGGTGAAGATTACGAAGCCATAATTGCCAATGTCCGCAGCCGCACTGCTAGCGAAATACTCTTGCATTCAGACCACATCGACTGGATGCCGACAGGCAACAGCGACGATCCAAATTCAGTCAGCAGATACGAATGGCACAACACTCATTCTACTCAATGGCTGCCGGAGTTGGCCGATAAATACGGCTGCGAAATCGCGGAAATTCGCGAACCTTGGCGCAGGTATTTGAAAGATAATCGCTTGCAGCCCAAACAGCTATTGAGGGACAGCATTCACCTCAACGATTGGGGAAACTTTCTCCTAGCTGCTCTGATAAAACCCCATCTGCGATACAAGCCAAATTCTCCTCAACCGCCGCAGGATTTAGTGAAAACCTATACAGTTGGCAGGGATGTTAAGTGGCAAGATGGCAAGTTGGTTTTAGAATTTGAAGGGAATAGAATAGATGCGATCGCCGATAAAACCTTTAACGGCAAGGCAATTTCTGCTAGAATTGCGATCGACGGCAAAAAACCCTCAGAATTTCCTGAACTTTACACCATCACCAGACCTAGCCTTAGCCTTGGCGTCTCTTGGCCGGCAATCATCCAAGTATCCAGCCAAAAACCGCTAATTGTCGAAGATTGGAAAGCCATAATTACTGAGATTAACAGCGACGCTAGCAAGTTTAAATTTGACGTTGTAGGTTCTAAAACAGGTTACGACGGCAGCGGTACAAACGACGAAATGTTTGTCTCAAACTCTGGCCGCGTCGTGATTGAGCCGAGAAACTGGTGGCTGAAAAATTCTTATGAAGAGTCTAAAAAACCGACGCCTAAAGGCTTTGAAATTTCCTGGCAGGTGCGACCAATGTTTGTTGATTCATACGTCCCTCCACAAATTACAGATTCAAGCCGCGAGTATTATACAACATTGGCTCAGAATTTGAGCAACTCCAAACACACCCTCGAAATCGTTACCGAAACAGATGGGAAAGTGCCTATTCAGGCAATTCGAGTGTATCGCCCTCCTTTCTCCAATCTCCCATCGGAAGTTGAGAGTTTTCAACCGCAGATATCAGCGGATGAACACGGATGAACGCTGATAAAATTGCGTCAGCGTTTATTTGCCTTCATCTGTGGTTTAAAAAATCTTTATGTTGATTTTATAGCAATGGCATTGGCGGCGTAGGGCGTTGATGATTGTTCAAATCATTAATATTTAAGCATCTTGACCAAGAATTTCTTGATGGTACTCGCCACGTGATTTATCCATGGAATCAATCCAAAATCTCAAATATAAAATCCTCAAGCCCCCGCATTTATCCCTGGGGTCAATCCAAAATCTAAAATCTAAAATCTAAAATCGAATGACTCCTGACTCCTGCTATAATCGCCAAGATTATCAACTTCTCATAATCCCCAACTCGTAAAACATCAACAGCGATAAAAACAAATCCGCCACAAAAATAAACACCCACGAAGTCACCACCGCAGCCGTTGCAGCTTGACCTACTCCTTTCCCTCCGCCCACCGTCGTCAATCCCCAACCGCAACCGACAAGGGCAATTATTAACCCAAAAATAAAACTCTTAATCGCCACAGTTACTAAATCCCAAGGCCCCAAAGAAGTCCGCACCGATTCCAAAAATACCGATGGTTCCAAATTATAAAAATCAACCGCTACAAATAGCCCGCCCAAAATCCCCACTGCTACTGCAAAAATTGTTAAAATCGGCAGCATGATGCAGCAAGCTATCACCCTCGGCACTACTAAATAATCAACCGGATTTGTCCTCAACATATACAGGGCGTCTATTTGTTCCGTCACCTGCATTTCTCCTATCTCTGCCGCAAAAGCGGAACCGACTTGTCCCGCCACCACGCCCGCTGTTAAAAGTGGTGCTAATTCGCCACAAAATGCCACAGCAAACGCACCTCCCATAGCCCCAACCGCCCCAAAGCGTACCAATTCTCTGGCTGATTGAAATGTAAAAATCATGCCCCCAAAAAAGGCTATTAGTAGCACGGATCGGAAAGAATCCAGGCCTACTGTGACTAAATGTTCCATGATTTTGCGGCTGTCAATTTTGCCTTGGAGTATGCGTAGCAGAACTTGGCCACCCAGGAACAACGTCACAAAAAAACGCTGAAACCACCTGTTATTGAAGGTTTCATCTAAATGTCGATCGTACTTTTCTTGGTCTTTTTTAACCAATGACGGAGGGCTCGCGATTAATTGCAAACAGGGCGAAGCACTGCCACATAGAGATTTTCGGCAATCCTACAGCAATTATTGCACGATTTGTCAACATATATTTTCAGTCTGCCTGCCCTGCGGTTGGTTTACTCTACCTTTTTAGATTTTTGATTGGCAGTGATTGATTCTGTGGTAATCATCACTCATTTCCCAATCTAAAATCTAAAATCTAAAACCCTAGGACTACTCCGCAAGTAATAAGTCGATAAACTTATCCAACTGTTCATTATTCTTGTCAGCTTGCTCTTTGCCAATTCTCAGCAGGTCTGATATTTTCTCTTCCGAGGCATCATCAATCTGCAGCGGTTGTTCATGGCTCAAATCGGGAGTAATTCTCAAATATTGATTCGGTCTTTCAACCGCATCATAAATTTGGATGAGTTGATAATTTACAGTTTCCGCAACTCCCGTCATCATGATATTAATTAAAGGCTCAACCCACTCAACTTGACCCCAATTTTTAACTTTTTCGTAGGGAAACTTTTTCTGAGCTTCTCCAGTTCCCAAGGATAAAATTACCATATCTTTGGCTGTCGGGCTTTTTTCGGGGCTATCGTCAGGAATTCTGAATTTATTTCTAACTTCTGCATAGGCACAAAGTGCCGGATTGTTTGCGAATACTCCCCCGTCAATTAAAGCATAGCATTCATTGCTAAACGAGTAGATTTTAGAAACCTCAAAATAAGAGGGAGCTGCCGATGTGGCTCTGACGATATCTCTAATAAAATAGTCTTCTGCTGGACCTTTTTTAGCATCTATTTGATCGAAAAAGTGAGCTTTTCTCCTTTCGATGTCGTAACTGGAAATTAAACAAGGTTTTAGCAGTTCGCTGAGTTTGTAATCTCTAAAATTTTCCCAAAATAATTTTTCTAAGGGATCGCTGGGATATTTCTCATCTCTCAAACCATCTAGAGATCTGACTTTTTGCCACAATGAAGTCTGGAAAACGTCGCGGCCACTCTTAATCGAAAAATTAACAGCGTCTTGGGCCGCCCACCGAGGCCTGCTGGGATTTTCGGCATCGGGACACAAATAGATGCAAGTTAAAATTCCTCCCGCACTCGTGCCGGCGATTAAATCAAAATAGTCAGCTATTCTCGCATCTGGGTTGCCACTTTTTTGTTGCAGCTTTAACTCAACGCTAACTAAAACTTGCGCGGGAATAATTCCTCTAATTCCGCCTCCATCTATCGATAAAATCCTGGTATATTTAGCCATAAATGTTGTCTATTTTGGACGTTTGCTCGTTTCCTAATTTCAAATTCCTAAGCCTCGGAATTCATGCACAGCTCAATCTCTACTATCAAATCTTCAATCTAAATTTAATTGGCGGGCTGCGATCGTATAGCGAAAAATGTATTCTACAATTTCTACGTAATTGTAGGCAGCGGCTGGCGAGTCTGCCCAGACTGTGATGCCGTGATCGCGAATTAACAAAGCGGGTACAGAGGGCGCACAAATGGCAAAGAATTCGCAAATTTCCTTGGCTATCTTAGGGACTTCTAAATAATTTGTAAAGAGGGGTATCGACACTTGCGGGTTTTCCTCCCACACCCCCAAACCTTTCAGCATTTCGATCGCGGGTAAAGGCACTGCATCTCCTACAGTCAGCCGAGAAACTAAATTTGCCTCGATGGAGTGGACGTGATAGCAAGCTTTAGCGTCTGGAAAACAATTGTAAACGGCTAAATGAATGCTGGTTTCGGCCGAAGGGCGGCTGTCGGCAACAGGTTGCTCGACAATTGCGCCGTCTGAGCTCATTCTGATAAAATCTTGTTCAGTTAACTGCCCTTTCGCACGGCCGCTAGCAGTAATCCAAAAACTGCCATCGGGTAAGCGGGCTGAAAGATTACCAGCAGTCCCAACCATCCAACCGCGATCGTAAAAATGTTTGGCTGCTGCAATTAAATCTGATCTTAAATCGCCACTCATTCTTTACAAATCCTCAGTTTTTAATCTACTTTTTGCGTTAATAGAAATTGTGCTGGCCTATCTAAACGTAGGGTAATCCGTACACACCTTATATCAAATTCGGTAGCATCGGACTTATCTGCACGGGGGCGGGTTTATTATATTGTTTATTATGGGCAATTTATTGTTGGTGAACCCGCCCCTACAAAATTTAACATCATACAATACCGAGGCAAACGGAATTTATATTACCTGAGAAAGGCGATAGTTTCAATTCCATTTTTGGGACAAATTTTCCAAAATGTCAAAAAAATTATCCCATTTAGTATAAGGCTTTTGTTGTTCGTCTAGATACTCGGCAAGCCGATCGCGCGCAAACACCGACGAAGCCTGCAAAGCCATATTAAAGTCCGTCAGCGAATCTCCAATCGCCACCTGTTCCTCGGCCGGGTGCTGGCCCATCACCCGCACCTTAGACACCAATTCTTCATCTCCTTCAAACTCAGAATTGACTTGCAAGCGAGGGCCACTAGCGTCCACATCCACAGCGTAAATAACGCTCGCCCGCTTTACCAAATCGCCCATTACCGTCTCTACCATAATCCGAAGACCGCCGGAAACGATCGCAAAATCTACCTTTTTCTCGTCCAAAAAATCCAGCAATTCCAACAATCCCGGCCGCATCAGCTTTCCCCTAGAAAATTCCACAATTTCCCCGTAACGTTCCGAGGGAATAGACTCTAGTAACTGCCGCACTCCCGATCGCAAACTCAGCCTTCTAGCGTATATTTCAGGCATCAGTTGAGACGACAGTTCCGGTGCGAAATGCTTGAGCATTGCCACAAAAGTTTCTTCAACAGTTATCGTGCCGTCAAAGTCGCAGAATACCACCCGTTGCTGATTGTTCGGGATTGAAGATTTTTGCTTGTCATCGGTCATTGTCAGTCGCACCTTTCAAGAACGGGAAAATTTTACACAATTCATCCTACACTGTCGAGTGATCGAGCGCGACTGCCCAAAACTAATCGTGACGCGCTGTTTGTTAGCAATTTCCCGCCGGATTTTATGCAGATTATTCGAGAGAATCTTCATCATCCAGGGAATCATCCAGGGAATCTTCATCTTCCAGGGAATCTTCATCTTCCAGGGAATCTTCCAAGGAATCTTCTACGTCCTGCTTTTGGTTTTTTGTCTTTTGGGGGTTAGACTTAGCCGGCAAACAGATTAAATTATCATCCTCAGTATTAATCAAACCTTTCGATCGCAACTTACCCATCAGCCGCGTCACCGTCACCCGCGTTGAGCCGATTGCGCTGCCAATTTGAGCGTGCGTCAAAGTCCAAGGCAGCCGGTAGCCCCGAACCACCTCTGGTTCGTCGTCACCTACGTAAGGTTCGCCGAACTCCTCGATCAACAAAGTGAGAAACCCCAACAGTCGGTCGATCGTCCGGCGCTGTCCCAAAGTGCTCAGCCAGAGCAGTTTCCGCTGGTGTTGGTAACGAAACGCATCCAAAATTTCTCTACGAAAGTGAGGCCAATTATCCAAGTCGTGCCAATACATCCACACTACGTGAGTTTGATCGGCATGAGCGTAAGCTTGGAGAGTAAACGGAGACTGAGCAACGAGTTCAAAGGGCTGACCGGCACCGACGAAGCCCAAAAAAGCTTCTTCTGTAGTTTTGTCAGCGGATTTTGACTTTGCCGCTGCGGCGCTAACTTGAGCGCTGCCTACGAGCCGCACAGAACCTTTCTGGACTAAATAGAGCAGTCCGGGTCTTGCCGGAATCCGCTCGTCTTTGCTAAAAGTCCGGCAGCGGTAGTGTTCCTGGGCCCAGTCGATAATTCGCTGCCAAGTGATAAAAGGTCGATCGATAGTCTCTAGATGTGTGGAAGTTGATTGCATAAGTGAGGCTCTGGGATATATTTAATAGTGTAATAGTGAGAAAAACAGCTTTTGCCAGCAATGCGATACCAAGTGAGACAACCAACCCCCGATCGAGCTTGCACGCTTCTTAACTGTGCTGACTTTTCTTAGTTTTACCGAAAAATTCAATGTAGCAAAAAATACATCAAAATGGTAGAGTTCAGCAAAAAATTTGTCGTAAATTATTGTATATTTAGCAAAAAAATCGCTAGAAAACGTATTAATTCGATTTAGCGCCGATCGGGGGAGCCGATCGACTATCTCTGACATCAGCAGTTTAACGTACAAGAACAGTGGAAGTGGTAACAGTCGATCGTTGCTCTTACGGTAGGATGAGCCGATATGGATACAGCAAGTATGGAGCAGTGCCCGGAAGTTACAGTGAAGTGTTTCTTGCTTTCCAGGTTCCAAAGCGCGATCGCCCAGCAAGAGGCACTAGGGAAAATTCCATTAAATCTCATAGGTGACACCATTCTCAAGAACGGGCAAGATGCCCATTCCACAAGAGATGAATTTTCTTGTGGAACAGGCAAGATGCCTCTTGCTAAACAAGTAATTGAGAATGGTGCAATATTTCCGTTAAATCGGAGTAAAGATAGCGCGCGGGTGCTGTACGTGTCTGCGATCGCCCTGAAATTGGCTAAAACTTGGCAGCAGACACCGCAGACAATTGCGACCGAGTTGGCCGAAACTCTCGAACCGCTGTGCTACCCAGATTTCGCCGTTAAAGTCGCGCCGGCGGGAATTATTGAGCTGGAGTTGACTGATGCAGGTTTAGCCGTCTGGTTGCAACGTTTAGCTCAAACGAACCTCCCAATTCCCGAATCTAGAATATTATCTCCTGTTATGTGTGCCGATCGACTGTTTCCCATTCAGTACAGCCACGCGCGCTGCTGTTCCCTGCTGCGAATGGCCCACCGCGATCGCATAATTGTGCTCGCCCAGCCAGATGTCACTACAGCGCCACAAATTTGGTCGCTGGCAAGTCCAAATCCTATCCCTTGGATTGACGAGGGCGATCGACTGCGATTAGTGCATCCAGCCGAACGCAGTTTAATATCGCAACTGTTAACAGTGCTAGACAATATATATCCTATTTTTGAGGTAAAAAACCGCGAAAAACCTGTCAATCATTTCAAATTAGCCAGTAGTTTGAGCGAAGCATTTCAGACTTTTTACACCCACTGCCGAATTTGGGGAGAAGTCAAAATAAGACAGCCAAAACTTGCCCAATCCCGATTAGGTTTAATATTAGCAACTCAATCTTTGTTGCGATTTATCCTAGAAGAGTTATTGAGCGCCCTTGCTCCTTTAGAACTTTGATTTAATCCTCATTATTTTTAGCAACATTTTTTCCTACTCAGAGGTGGCTTTCCCCAAGTTCCCTTGACTTCTTCCATCGGAAAATTTCTCTATTTTATCTGGATCGCGATGAACCATGCAGTAAGCTAATGTCGCATAGAAAATTTCTAAAAAATTAGCTATTTCTTGACAATTTTCCATCACTGATTAATAAAATTAATTTCTTTTATCTAAGTTGGGTCGTCTTATTTTATTTGATTTTTTGAAGTAATCTTTCTTTGGGGTTCTTATACTGAGGATTTTTACCTGACCTCTATGGCTGTGCTCCTTAAAATACTTAATCTTATATTATACAATTAAGCTGCTACACAGCTTATCTATTGGCTATCCAGTATGCTCGAAAAACAAGAAAAAGAATACAGCTTAGTAGGAACGAATCCTCTCCCTCTTCAGGAAGAAATCCAAGAGGATATAGCCTTACCAGAGACGGTACTTCTGACCAATCGACCTCTAAAACTTTCCAAACCGGAAACTCGGTCAAGCCTCAGAGCACTAACTTTGGACGGTGTATTTGCTACGCTTTTTTACAGCATCATCGGCGGCGCGTTGCTCAGTAATTTCTTGCTCGATTTGGGGGCTGGTCCAGTGGAAATTGGTATGCTCGCCTCCATTCCTCAACTGGTAAATTTGCTCCAACCGTTCGGAGCTTATATAGGAGACCGAACACAGAGCCGCCACTGGTATTCCTTCTGGATTTTCGGAATGTCCCGACTGCTGTGGCTGATTCTCGTGCCAGCCCTTTGGTGGGGAGGCTCATTTCATCTGGCCCAACATCAGCTAGTGCAGTTGACATTGGCAATCATCTGGGTAAGTCAAGTCTTAGAATCTTTAGGTCGTGCTTCCTTCTTGAGCTGGTTGGCGGCGTTAGTACCTCAGCGGTTGCGCGGGCGGTATTTTGGCTTTCGCAATAGTGCTGTCAGCTTGACGAATCTCATTGGTGTGCCGTTGCTGGCTCTAGCGGTATCGAACTGGCCCGGTGGAAAGCTCCAAGGTTACAGTGCCATCTTGGTTTTAGGAATTGTGCTTGGCCTCATCAGTCTAGGTTGTCAGTTCTTTATGACCGATGTGAACCCCAAGCTTGTACACGTCACGCATTTAGATACAGGCGAAAAATCATCCACAGGGCCAATTTTTAGCTTTCTCAAGGAAGCCAATTTTTTAAAGTTTTTGCTTTACTCGGGTCTATGGAGCTTTGCCGTTAACGTCAGCGCGCCCTTCTTTAACCTTTACTTGCTGGATGACCTAAAGATAGATGTCAGCGTGGTAACGCTCTATAGCAGCTTAGGTGCTGGTGCTAACTTGCTGATGCTGGTTTTTTGGGGCCAACTGGCTGACCGGGTTGGGAACCGCCCGATCATGATAGTAGTGGGAATCTTGGTGGCTCTGACCCCTCTGCTCTGGCTAGAAGCTGGAACGGCTCCAATTTTCCTATGGGTCTGGTTCCCGCTGTTGCACATCATCGGCGGTGCAACGTGGGCGGCGATCGACCTGTGCAGTGGTAATCTCATGATGTCGGTGACACCACTACGTAATCAGTCGATATACTTTGCGATCGCAGCTGCGGTTCCTGGTGTCACTGGGGCAATGGGAATCACCCTTGGTGGCTTTATCGCTACTTTGACCAATCTCGGTGGCTTGCCAGGGGTGTTTGCCCTCTCAGCCGTCTTACGACTGGCGGCTCTCCTGCCCTTGGTTTTTGTTCGCGAGCAGCGTTCTGTGTCTGTGGGTAAGTTTTGGCTGCTCTTGTTGCCAGCTTGGTGGAGAAGAGTGGCGATTGAACCTGGAGACATCAGGTTTCAACCATTAATTGTTGAAGAGTTGGACTGTCCGCCTGAAAGCTCATGCGATCGCTCTTCAACTCTTGATTGATTGTAGTCCGACAATAATTCATAAAAGAGTTGATTAACCATTTTTAAAGTGTTAAAATACTCATCATATCCTCTAAGATGTGAGGGTTGTTGGGTCGCTTTTTTTCAGAAATATAAAGTCTGGCACCTGGGGATAAGTTTTGTATAGTATGTCATTATTTTTGGGTGCGTTCAACATTTATTACGGTGCCGATCGAGCTTTGACGAACAATCGCCAATTCTCCCGCTCGTCGAGCGCCAGTTATCCCGCTCGTTGATCACTTCTGGAACGACGCTGATCAATTTCATCACTTGACGATCGGCTGTTATCAGTTTTTTGAGGATACATCTCATGGTCACACTATCACCTATAGCCTCACCCAGGCGTCACATTCATCGATGACTATCCCAAATCCCTGCATTTAGTTTAAACCGTTGCAGGCGAGATTTGGTTTTTTCCAGGTTTTGCGATCGGCAGCGTTACTGTAAATGTACTGCCAACCCCTTCTTCACTGGTCAAAGTAATTTCGCCACCGTGCAAGTCCACGCATTTTTTAACAATGCTCAGCCCCAGTCCAGTACCGGGAATTCGACCGACATTTTTAGCCCGGTAAAATGAATCAAACAACCGTTCTTGGTCGGCGACAGGTATGCCAATTCCTGCATCCTGTACTGAAAAAATAGCCTCGGTTTCAGTAAGTTTTAATTCAAAAATTACTTCGGTATTTGGGGGAGAATACTTAATAGCATTGGACAGCAAATTGCCCAGAATGCGCCGGAGCAAGCTTACCTCCAAACACGCCATCGCGGATGGATGGTTATTTACAAAAATCAGCGTCACCCGGTCATTTTCAGGTTTCAACTTCAGACTGTTCTGAAATTCCCCTACCAACTCATTACAAAACTTTGCTAAATCTATCGGTAGCAAGGAAAACCCGGTTTTTCCAGACTCAACACGCCCCAGCAACAGCACATCATCTAATAACAAATCTATGCCTTTTGCGGCGGCTTGAGTTTTGTCTAGAAGTTCTTGGGTTTTCTCCTGTGTTAATGTCAACTTGTACTTGCTAAGAAGTTGTGTAGTGCCGATGATGAAATTCAAAGGATTGCGAACGTCGTGGGCAATCATGTACAGCAAAGATGTTTTCATCTCGTTGAGTTCTTGGGCTGTTTGCAGAGTGCGATCGAGTTGGTCGTGAGACAATTTGAGAGTTAAAGACAACTGGCGCGAACGCAGCAAAATCTCCACCCGTGCTTGCAATTCGATCTTCTCGATCGGAGCGATAATCAAATCGTCAATGCTTTGCCAAATAAATTGCGTTGCCATTCCTACATCCGAGCGAGATGTAATCAAAAGAAAAGGCAAGCATACCGGTTGTTCTGCCTGTTTTTGGGCGGCTACCCATTCCCAGTGGCGTTTCAGGGAAATACCGTCAATTATCGCCAGGTCAAAAGATTGATTAAATGGTAAAAACTCCTCACTATTTTCTGTTGAGTTTGGCAGCAATACCTCATAGTAAACAGCTAACCATTCTAATAACAAGCGGCGATTTTCTTTCTGTTCGACAAGCAATAAAATTTGACTCACGCAGATTCTCCTAGCAATGTGTGCACAATTCCCAGCAAATCTCTAACGATCAAAGGTTTTACCAACATATTCCGAGCACCGTGGCAGAGGCTTTCGTGCTGAATGGCAGCGCTTTGTTTGGGCGAGAGTATCAGAAAAGGGATTTGGTGATTTCGCAGTTGTTCGCAGCACTCCCAAATCCGGCGATCGAAACCAGAAATATCTACTAAAGCCATCCCGATCCTAGCAGGCTGACTGATAGCTTGTGCAACATCTTCAAAGTTATAAGCCGCGATCATCTGGTATCCTTCTTTATTCAGAAATTGTGCTAATAGTTCCAAGTTTCGATGATTGCGGTCTACGGCTAAAATTATTGAGTTTTCATTCATCTATCAGCTTCCTTTGAATACGGGTTATACCATTTTAGATTTTAGATTTTAGATTTTAGATTTTAGAATGGGTAGTGACTGATTATATATGGGTTGGGATGTGGCCTAAAGTTGGATTCTTTTTTTATCTGGTATTAGCTTACTTTTCGGCGAGGGATTACATTGGTTTTCAGTTGAGTGAAGTACAGATGATCTGACACAGGACACGGCTCCGCGCCCTGTGCCCTACTCTATTTCATACAAGTGAAAACTGCTATAAAAGTCGAAAAATACACAAATTTACCAATATATTTAAGTTTTCCAGAACTTAGGCTAGTGGTGAGGTGCGCGGTGCGCCCCCTACAGGTAGTGGTGAGCTGCGCGCCCTACTCATTAGTAGATTCACGACTCCAAAATTAGCTGCACTTGCCCCAAAACAGCAAGACAAACCCCGATTCAATCTTGATCAGCTTCCCCCTCAATCCACACCGGCGCCGAACTCAAAATGCCCCGCAGCCCCGCTATCGGTTTGCTGACTTTGATGCCGTAGCGAGTAATCTCGAGTTCTCGCAGAGTTCTCTCGAAATTGCTGACTCGTTTTTTAATTACTCCGATCGCCTTGCGGATTTCTGTCCTATTATGCAGTTGGCGTTCCAGATAGCGTATAAACAGAAGATTATCCGCTAAATAGCTAATCCCGATCTCGGTCAGCCGAAAATCTCCGCTAATGGCTTCTACCTCATTAATCAAGATAACGGTGACTCCCATATTCTTCAGATACTTGCACAAAGCGTGCAAATTGTTCACCAAATCTTGCCCCTGCATCGAAAGCTGATAGCCAGAAATACTGTCAATCATCACAATCTGCGTCTTTTCCTGCTCCACCTCCTGGCGAACCATACAGGCAAACTGATCTGGCGAGTAGAGCAAAGGTTCCACAGGTATCACCGAAAGACTTCCTTGCCCCATCATCGCCCCAACCGGGATGTTAACTGATTCACAGCGCTTCAGCAGAGTAGAACTTGACTCCTCAAAAATGTAAACTACCGATCGTTCCCCCCTTCCTGCGGCTTCCTTCATAAACTGAACCCCCACCGTCGTTTTACCCACGCCGCTAGGCCCGCTAATCACCGTCACAGTCCCCCGTTCCAGTCCCCCGTGCAGTAGTTCGTCGATTTCTGGAACCCCAGAAGAAATCGCTTCCGCAACAAAATCCTGCTGATAATTGTCTGGCAGCAATCGCGGAAATACCTCCATACCAGCCTGAGTCAGGCGCAGCGAATGGCGGCCGCTGCGGAAGTTAGAGCCTCGCAGCTTGGTGACAGACACAGCGCGTCCTTCAGGGCGCAGTTCTAAATAAATTACTCCGTCGCTGATGAATTGCAAATCGTCGTCTGGAACACTTGATGTGCCTTCGGAGGTGAATACCACCGTCGCCCCCCCTTCCACCAAAAAGCGCAGAAAAGACAGAACTTGCTTGCGAAACTGAAACTCATCCGCAGCTAAGTAGCGAAATTGAGTTATCGCGTCCAAAAACACCCGATCAGGTTTGAGCGCCCGTACCTGTTCGATAATCTTTTGTGTAGTCGGTTCTCGCTCAACCTCGGAGGGGGAGAAAATGTCATAAGTCTGAACTTCTGTAAAGAATTCTGACGATGGGCTCAAATCGAGGAACGCCATCGCTTCCATATCAAAACCGAGACTTGTGGCATTGGCCCGCAATTGCGCTTCCGGTTCTCCTAAAGTAATAAACAGGGGCGTTTCTCCCAGAGCCACACCTGCTGCCAAAAAGTGAAAGCCCAGTGTAGTCTTGCCAGTACCGGGGCCCCCGCGCACTAAATAAGAGCGTTGAGGAATTAGGCCGCCGCCAATCACTTCGTTGAGACCGGTAATTCCCACAGAAAGTCGGTTTTGAGACATTTGTTTTTTCATGTTTTGAATATCGGGCCCGTATTAATATTTAATGGTTTTAGGCAGTGTTTTGATAATTTTTTTTACCGGGCGTCTCATAACCTTGATGAAATCTTTTTCTACCGAAAATTACGTAAGCATACAAGAATTAGAAAGTATTGTCGGGACTGCTGGCATCTGTCGCTGGCAAGATACAGAGCCATTTTGGCAAGAACGAGTAGAAAAAGCAGTTGCCCCCGACACGAAAATAGATTGTACCGTTTACCCGAATACTCAGGAAGAACTGGCGGCTGTCATTGCTTGGGCTGGGCAAAATCGCTGTGCCGTCTTGCCCTGTGGCAGTGGCAGCAAACTTGATTGGGGCGGTTTAGTTAAATTCGACTCCGATCCCCCCCAGCCCAGGGCGGGCACGGGGGCACCGCCCCTACCAAGGGGGGAGCAAGATGTTGTCAAAGTGGGTATTTTGAAGGGGAATTTAGGGGTATCTCCTGATGCAGCGGGGCTTGTGGCTGTCAGCACTTCGCGCCTCAATCGACTTGTACAGCACGCTGTGGGCGATTTAACCGTGACTGCGGAAGCGGGGATGAAGTTTGGGGATTTGCAACAAATTTTAGCTGCAGCAGGTCAATTTTTGCCGATCGATCCAGCATATCCGCAAGAGGCAACTTTGGGCGGCATTGTCGCTACTGCTGATGCGGGTTCCTTGCGGCATCGCTATCGGGGGGTGAGAGATTTGCTATTGGGAATTACCTTTGTGCGATCGGACGGTAAAATTGCCGTAGCCGGAGGTCGAGTTGTTAAAAATGTCGCCGGCTACGACTTGATGAAACTGTTTACTGGTGCTTACGGCACATTGGGCGTCATAAGTCAAGTAACTTTCCGAGTTTATCCGCTGCCTGAATCGTCGGGAACCGTAGTGCTGACAGGGGAAGTTAATGCTTTGTCCCAAACGGCTCAAATCTTATTATCCTCTGCTTTGACACCAACAGCCGTTGATTTGCTGTCACCTGAATTAGTCGCAAAATTAGGCTTAGGAAAGGGCACGGGATTAATCGTCAGATTTCAAAGTATCGCAGAAAGTGTTAAACAACAGTCAGCCCGCTTGCTGGAAGTTGGCGAAAAGTTAGGTTTGCAAGGCACTAGCTGCTGCGAGAATGATGAGCATCAGTTATGGCAAAGATTGCCAGAAACAATGTGGGATTCTGGCACAAAGTCGGCAATTATTTGCAAAATAGGAATCAGACCGTCGGAAGCTGTAACGGCTATTAACGAATTGCCGGTACAGGACGCTTGGATTCATGCAGGCAGCGGTTTGGGGGTTTTGCGGTTTGAGAATGCGACGGCGGACAGGTTGTTGCAGGTACGCAGAGGGTGCGAAGCGAAAGGCGGTTTTCTGAGTGTTTTAGCAGCGCCGACCGACATCAAGCAACAGTTAGATGTTTGGGGCTATACTGGAAGTGCGATCGATTTAATGCGCCGGATTAAACAGCAGTTTGACCCGGAAAATATTTTGAGCCCCCATCGTTTTATAAGCGGTATTGTAAAACTTCATTGAGTTTATAAGCAATAATGGTATTATATTGTTGTGAGTGTTGAATAAGGAATACGCATAGCCCAAAAAACGCAAGTCTCAAATGCAACTAACAGAGAGGCACATCATTAAATCAACGGAACACCGTTTCGCCCAAATAGACGAACTAGCTTTCAAGTCCAAAAACCTCTACAATGCCGCCAATTACGTCATTCGTCAGAGTTTTATTTATGGGTGGGGCTATGTCAATTACAACGAAATGAACCGATTGATGAAGTCTCACGAAGCATATAAGGCTTTGCCTGCTAAAGTAAGTCAGCAAATCTTGATGGTGCTAGACAAGAATTGGAAATCGTTTTTTGAAACCGTTAAAGCTTACAAAGCTGACTCTTCAAAATTCACGGGTCGCCCAAAATTGCCAAAGTACAAAGATAAGACTAAAGGGCGAAATCTTCTCGTCTACACGATTCAAGCAATTAGCAGCAAACAGTTGAAGAAAGGAATCATTAAACTTTCCGGCACTGAACTTTCAATTAAAACCCAAGTCAATCCCAACCAGATTTGTCAAGTTAGACTGGTTCCGAAATGTGATTCCTATGTAATTGAGGTGATTTATGATGCTTGTACTGAGCGTAGTCGAAGTGAACCGGAGTCCACCCTTGGCAATGCCAACTCTGTAGCTAGTATTGATTTGGGACTGGATAATTTAGTGGCGTTAACTTCAAATCAGCCGGGATTTATCCCTTTGTTGATTAACGGGCGACCATTAAAATCGATTAACCAGTTCTATAACAAACGCAAATCCCGATTACAATCCCAGTTAAAAGGGAATCGTCAAACCTCACCCAGGATTCAGCGATTAACTCGCTGTCGCAATCAGAAAGTTGATAATTACTTGCATCATGCTAGTCGTGTGATTGTTGCGATTTTAAATACAAAACAAATTGGGACGCTAGTAATTGGCAAGAATGCACAGTGGAAAACTGAAATTGATCTAGGGAAGCAAACCAACCAAAACTTTGTTAGTATTCCTCACTCTCGATTAATTGAAATGTTGGAGTACAAAGCTCGGTTGGTGGGAATCACAGTAATTGTGCAGGAAGAATCCTACACATCGCGGGCAAACTTCGTGGGTCTAGACCCAATCCCTGTCTACGGGAAAACAGAAAAAGAGCCAATGTTTACTGGTAAGCGTATTAAGCGAGGTTTGTACAAAACATCGACTGGTCAGTTAATTAATTCTGATATCAACGCTTCGTACAACATCCTCAGAAAAGCAATCCCAAATGCCTTCAGCGATGGGATAGGGAGCTGCGTAGTTCAGCCGAGGCGGGTTAATCCGCTCAAAGTAAAAGTGAAGGGGGAGGGACTTGAAGCCTCCCATGCCTATAAATGACTATACTTTTACAAGCTATTTAGTTTAAAGTTTGTAGTCAGGACTTGATTCGTTCAGGACTTCTGTAAAAAGTGGTTTTACACGCTACTTCTAGCGGAATTTTTCGCGCGGCAAACCTACAGATAAAGCTTCTGCCTAAATTCCATTAAACTGACTAAAGTTCTGGGTACGAAGAAAAACAATTAGGTAATATATATATGCAAACTTCAGAAAAATCTCAAGTTCCCAGCGACGATTTAAGACCTGCCAAAGAAAGCAATTTTCTAGCACAAAATCCCCACTTACAAACCCTCGAAATCCCCGGTTTCGACGCCAACAATCCGCCCGATCCGAAATTAATCGATACTTGCGTACACTGCGGCTTTTGTTTGTCAACTTGTCCAAGTTATCGCGTACTCGGCAAAGAAATGGATTCGCCCAGAGGCCGCATTTATTTAATGGATGCAATCAACGAAGGCGACGCACCATTAAACGAAGCAACCTCCCAGCATTTTGATACTTGTTTGGGCTGTTTAGCCTGCGTTACAACTTGCCCTTCTGGAGTTCAATACGACAAATTAATTTCCGCAACGCGCCACCAAGTTACTAGAAATCAGGAACGCACTTTTTCGGACAATGTAATTCGCACTCTGATTTTTAATCTCTTCCCTTATCCTCACAGATTGCGACCTTTGCTTGTACCGCTGTTTATTTATCAAAAATTAGGACTGCCAAAACTTGTCCGCAAAACAGGTTTGCTGAAAAAAGTATTTCCCCGCTTGGCTGCGATGGAATCAATTTTGCCGAAAGTTACTGTCGATTCTTTCCGGGATAATTTACCAGAGGTAATTCCGGCAGAAGGGGAGAAACGCTATCGAGTCGGCGTGATTTTAGGCTGTGTCCAGCGGCTGTTATTTTCGCCAGTTAATGAAGCTACTGTGCGTGTTTTGACGGCTAACGGTTGCGAGGTTGTGGTTCCTAAAAGTCAGGGATGCTGTGCTGCTTTGCCGGAACACCAAGGCCAAGCGGAACAGGCGAAAGCTTTGGCGAGACAAATGATTGATAGCTTTGAAAATACGGGTGTTGATTTTGTGATTATCAACGCTGCTGGCTGCGGCCATACTTTGAAAGAATACGGTCATATTTTAGCAGATGACCCTGATTATCGGGAGAAAGCTGAAAAATTTGCTGTTAATGTTAAGGACGTGCAAGAGTTTTTAGCAAGTGCGGGAATTACGGCGAAACTTAATCCTTTGATTGATGGAGATTTGACAATTGTTTATCAGGATGCTTGTCATTTGTTGCACGGGCAAAAGATTAGTTTGCAGCCGCGTCAGTTGCTGCAACAAATCCCTGGGGTGAAGTTAAAAGAGCCTGTGGATGCGGCTTTGTGCTGCGGGAGTGCGGGAGTTTACAATATGCTTCAGCCGGAGATTGCTGATGAATTAGGAGTGCAAAAGGTGGAGAATTTGCTGAATACTGGGGCGGAGTTGATTGCTTCTTCTAATCCGGGTTGTTCTTTGCAAATTAAGAAGCATTTGGAGTTGCAGGGAAAGGAAGTTACTTTAATGCACCCTATTGAGCTTTTGGATTATTCGATTCGCGGGGTGAAGTTGCTGAGGAAGTAGTTTTGTAGGGCGGGCGGTGTCTGCCCTATTTTGGATGCGCCCCGCCTGTGAATGAGATTTTTTTAATGAATTGCAGGAATTCACAAACGGGACACCTGTTCCACAGAGGAGCGGCGGGTGAAGAGTGGCAAATTTATCGCCCTGACGGTCCACCGTTTACAAGTTATGAGGAGGTTTCTCGCAGCTTGGAACAAGCCGAACAGCGGGCAGAACAAGCCGAACAGCGGGCTGCTTTACTGGCAGAAAGACTGCGAGCGATGGGAATTGACCCGGAACAATTGTAAACTAGATTGGGAAAAGAGCGATCGCACTTTTAAATTTTAGCAAAAGTGCGATCGGCATAATAACTAATAACTAATGACTGATGACTATTTCCCCTCTTCTAACCTCAAAAAATGCACCTGTCCCGAAGCTTCCGCCACTACGATTGTCACCCCATCAGGTGCAATAGCGCAAGCTTTCAAAGCACTATCTCCCCTGAAACTAGCAATTACTTCTCGACTTAACAAATCCCAAACTTTGAGAGTATTATCGTCCGAAACAGAAATTGCCTTTGTTCCCATAGTCGCCACAGATGTTACCGCATCAGCATGACCTACCAAAGTAAAAACTTCTTTTCTACTTGACAAATCCCAAACTTTCAAATTGTGTTCCCGCCCGCCAGAAATCGCCCCTTTGCCATCCGCCGTAACTGCCACAGCATTCACAAAACTCTCATGACCTTTGAGAGTAAAAAGTAGATTTTTGACGGCTAAATTCCATAAATTTGCCAAAATATTCTTTTCTTTTCCCAAACTCCAAATTTTCAGAGTTTGGTCGCCGGAAGCCGAAATAACCCGCTTGCTGTCGGGAGTAACTGCCACAGCTTTTATCCCGTCCTCATGACCTGAAAAAGTAAAAAGTTCCTCTCCTGTTTCTAAACTCCAAACTTTAATAGTTTTGTCTCCCGAACCGGAAATCGCCATCGTTCCGTCCGCAGTCACTGCCACAGAATTTACCCAGTCTGTATGACCAGTGAAAGTAAAGATTTCTTTTCCGGTTTCTAGATTCCAAACTTTCACAGTTTTGTCGCCGGAACCCGAAACTACTCGCTTGCTATCCGGTGTAGTTGCGATCGCTTTTACCCAATCTTGGTGTCCAGAAATAGTAAAAATTTCCTGTCCGTTTTTGAGATTCCAGACTTTAATGCTGTTGTCTCCTGAACCGGAAATCGCTTTCGTACCGTCCGCCGTCACTGCTACAGCATTTACCCAGTCATCGTGACCTGCAAATGATAAATTTTCTTTGCCTCTTTCTAAGTGCCAAACTTTGAGAGTTTTGTCAGAGGAACCAGAAACTATCCGCTTGCCGTCGGGGGTAACAGCCACAGCATTCACTGGGGCGATGTGATTGGTAAAAGTGAAAAGTTCTTCTTTTGTTTCCAGATTCCAAACTTTCAGCGTTTTGTCACCTGAAGCCGAAATTACCCGTTTGCCGTCGGGACTGACTGCCACAGCTTGAACGAAACTGCTGTGTTTTCCTAAAGTGAAAAGTTGCTTTCTTTCTGACAAACTCCAGACTTGAACAGTTCCGTCGTAACTGCCGGAAATTATGAGTTCGCCGTCGGGAGTAACTGCTACACTTTTTACCCAGTCTTCATGACCCGTGAGAGTAAAAAGTTCTTTTCCAGTTTCTAGGTTCCAGACTTTCATGCTGTTGTCTCCCGACCCGGAAATCAACCGTTTGCTATCAGGAGTTACGGCTACGGACTGGACAAAACTGCTGTGACCTTTGAAGTTAAAAATTACTTCTCTGCTTGTCAAATCCCAAACTTTAATACTGCCATCCCAAGAACCTGAAATTACTCGCTTGCCGTCGGGAGTTACTGCTACTGCTTCTACGGCAAAAGTATCGCCTGCAAAGGTAAATATTTCTGTCCCTGTTTCTAAATCCCAAATTTTAATCGTATTGTCCCAAGAACCGGAAATTACTTTAGTGCCGTCGGGGGTGACAGCTACAGCATTGACGTAGGTAAGATGACCTTTTAGGGTGGCAAGTTCTTCTCCTGTTTCTAAGTGCCAAATTTTGAGATTGTGGTCGGAGGAGGCAGAAATTGCCCGCTTGCCGTCGGCGGTGATTGCTACAGCTTGTACCCAGTCTGTATGTCCGGTGAGGGTACGCAACAATCTCCCGCCAGGAGGGGTAAAGCTGGGCGTTAGCGGTCGCAGCCAGGGGGTTGTTTGGTGTTGTGCCTGTGCTAGCATTGCTTGAATTTCTGGACTTTCAAAGCACATCAAGCGGGCTATTAGTTGGGTGGCTAGTTGGCTTTTATCTGTGGCTAGAATGTGGGCAGACAGCCGAATTGCTTCTTGGATTAATTTGAGTTGGTCGGCTTTTTTGTCTGAGATAATATCGGGACTTGTTGCTAAATCGTAATCTTCTATTAGCGCCTGTACTCCCGATGCTGACAGCTTGGCTTTAATAAAGTTGTAATCTGTTAGTAAGCTGTATAATTTTTCTGAGTCTGAATTCGCTGCTAGCTGACTGGGCACGATTCCCAGGTAGTGCGTCTGTTCTGCGGGCTCCATTTTATCCAGCCCTTGTTTAAACTCGGTCATAAATTTACGGATGTGTTTTTTAAATGTATGCGATCGCTAGCTGCACCCTACCGAAAAGCCGATCGAGAATCTTGTCTCTTAGACTTAGCATGACATATTTGAATGCTATGTGCTACGGGCTTGCTGTCCTCGGTTTGGTGATGGTTCGATGAATTGCTTGTTTTTTAGTCGGAGTCTGCTTTGAGAATTTTCAAGCAGTGCGATTACAATAAATCGTCGCTAATATAATTAAACTCAGCAACGCCCAATTTACCGATCAATTGACAAAAGCTCACATATATCGTTGCTTTTCTTAACATAGCTGGTGTTTGGGCGATGATGGTCGATCGATAAACACTCTCAAAGCTAAAAATTTTCAGCTATCACAATCCTATTTAATGTGCGAAAAAGACTTTTTATAACGAAATATGATGGCGGATGCTCTAATTTGCTGTCAAGTCGGCCGCATCAGCGAGGCAGATGTCCCCCCTGGTTGGGTTTCGTACCAGGGCGGCATCTGCAATCTGTTTCACCCAAAGCTCTCAGAAAGCTTTGCAGGTGCGCCCCCTTCCTCTAAAATATAGAAAAGGACTTGCACTCTTAAACCGGGTTTCTAGACAAAATCATTGGTTTGACCGCTAGGTACGTAGGAAGAAACCGGGTTTCTGACTCCATAGCGCGCAAGTCACGATCGCAAATAAAGCAGTATTGACTTTAGAGACAAATTTCATGGATGTTATCGAGTTTTTCGAGTTAAGTGCAGGCAAATGGTTTTCTCAGCGTACCGTACACAATCTCAATTCTGGGGAATTGCAGGCCGGTAAATCCGACATCAAAATAGAACTACTGACAGCTAGCGATGCAGCAGTCGTCAAACTTTGCCAACAACACTCGATTAACCCGGCTTCAACTGGGCTAACCAGCGTTCGGATTAGTTGGGACGGTATTCCTGATCGCGACAAAGCTAAACAAATCGGTTCTACAATACTAGCGATCGTACCAAATCCCGACAATCCAAGCGAAGGCAAAGTGTTGCAAGACAAGGGTAATAGTCGCTACGTGATGGGCGACGACGTGCTGACATTGATTACAGAATCAGACACCCTCCATGCCGAAGAAAGGCTGTGGTATCTCATGCCCAATTTGCGGCTGCGGACTAGCTTTGTTAAGCAAGCTAACGGTACGGAACAAGCTTCTTTTTGTTCGGAAATTCGGATGGGAGTAAGTGCCCCAAGTGAAAAGTGAAAAATAACTATCTATAGGGGTTCTTAAGCGTTCTGAGGTATGGGGGCGAGTCCTATGCCCTATGCCCTATGACCACCTCATGTTACTGAGAAAGGCTATAGTTCCCAAAGTTTACACTCTATTTCTGCTTTCTCCCTTCTTTCTTCGGCCTTCTCTGGCAATCGCTTTTAACTTGGTATGAAAATCAGTGTGTTTGACAACTGGGAATGATTTTGCCACAGGTTTGTCCGCTAATTTTTGCTCGGCTTCGGCTCGATCGGCGAGGGCGGTAACAGCCACATCTTCATATACAACAAATTCTGTATTTTCTTTTGTGCGATCGTCGGCTGCGGGCAATTTTCCTGTTTCCTCTGCCTCTGTGTTTGGGACTTCTGCATGAAGCGCCACATCAAGTGGCGCCTCTGAGCTCCCAAGCAAATCTAACTCTGCGGCAGTTACTTTGGATTCCGGGTCAGATAAAAGTATATCTTCCTGTGGTAGTTGAGCAGCATTTTCCCCGGTTAAATTTTGAGGAAAATTATTGCATACCAAGCGTTCAAACTCGCGATTGAAATGATAGAGAGGTTGACCTATCCGATGCCACATACTCAATAGCTGTCCCACAGAAACAGCCTTGTAGCGGCCTTGATAAAGCGCTTCAACCACTGCTAAACGCAGCCAATAGCCGGGATACTTGGTCAGCCATTCACCCGCCAATTTCTCGGCTTTTTTGCCACCTAGGTCAAAACCGTAGTGAACCAGCAGAGCCGCTGCTTGTGCAGATATTGCGGTCACTTCTGTCATTTGTTGTCTATTGACTGTTGACTGTTATCTGTTGACTGTTGACTGTTGACTGTTTTCTGTTGACTTTTGACTGTTGGTTCCAAATTCCCAATGACCAATGCCCAATTAGCAAATTGAATTAATCGGATAAACGCACCCCTCCTTCTACAGTTCGCGCGTCCCCGGAAAAAGGTTCGGGAGTCCCATTCCAGTTGAAGTCGCTAACTCTAAAAGTCAGGCTGCCGACTTGACGCTCAGGATTAAAACGCAAAATGATTGCGTAGCTGCGGCGACTGTATTCTAAAGTGTAATTCGTACTGATTGTTTCCCCGCTTTCTAAATTAATAGCACTTTGAAATCCAACTCGAAAGCCTCCGTAAACTTGCTGGACAAGTCCAAAAGACAGGACTCTCAAATCTACTAAGCGATCGAATAAAAACGGCGATATACCGTCCCGTCCCACCTGGGTATAAGTCACGTTAAAACCAGTGTAATCGAGGAAAGGGCGGGAGAAATGGCCGAACTGCCCTTGAATGCCGACGCTGCCGGCGAGGGAATTTTGTCTGTCGCCACTGCTGTAATAAGTTCCAACCCCCCGGAGTCCCAAGGCCAGTTGCAAGAAAGGAACCACCGGCGTCCGCGTATACCTCAAACCCTGGGTGGGAGTGCGAGGCAGCGGTTCGCCCTCCCACAGGTTGAAGCCGCGACTCAAGGCAAAGCTGAGCTGGGAACGCCCCAGATCGACGCGGTTGTTTTCCCGCACTGGTTCGAGCAAGTCTGCTTGATCGGTGTCAGCATTGATAAATTGATACCCAGCTTGGTAGCTGAGATTGATGCCCGTGCCTCCGAGTGGGATGACTGGGGAAGTCAGGACTGCCCCCAGGCTGCTCTGCACGGTTTGATAGCCCAGAGAACCGTTAAACAGTCGATCGCGATAACTGTATTCTGCTGCCAGAGTGTGAGTGCCGATCAACTGTCGCAGGCGCAAATTGCCCCTAAAGCTGTCTTCCGGCAAGTTCGGGAAATTTTCAAAACTCAGAAATATTGCCGATCCGTCCAGGCTGGTGCGCGGGCCGAGACTAGCGCCCAACCTCGCTTTCAGCCCGTAGCTATCGGGAGACAACGGATTGCCACCGTTCTCTGCCACGATCCGCTGCAGGTAAATTTGGGGTGTCAGAGTCAGTCGCACCGGCCCGTTTTGCAACACCTCAAAACCGCACTCGGCATACAAACCGCCTCTTTCGCCCCCGTCGTAGCCAAAGGTCAAACACGGGCCGTTTTGCTGCCGGCTGTCAAACACTTGCCTGCGGGGATACACGGGTATTTTCACCCGGTTGTCGAACACCAAGCGGGGTTTAGTTGTGACCAATTCCTCTGCCGTGGGCGAAATCCTTCTAATCGTCGCCCTCCGGGCCCTGTATTCAAATTCCGGCGGGGAAAACGGGTCGTTAGTAAGCCGAATGTTGGTTGCTACCCTCGCGCCGTCTGGTAGCAGTTCGATGCGTTCTGCTTCAAAGCGGATGCGGTTGACGGCACCAGTAACTTGGGGGGCTGCTAGCTGTCCACCGCCACCGAGAGTCACTGTAGCAGCGCCGGGGGATTTGACTCCGCGCAGGGGCTGCTGGCTGGTAATTCGATCGCTCAGGGGCTGTTCAAGAATCGTCCCGGCACTAATATCTGTCGGCAGTGTGGGAGTCAATTCGCTACCTGCTGCGGGCAGGAATATTTCGCCCCTGGCTTGTTCGACTGCGCCGCTGTTGAGGCCAAGATTGAACTCCATCCGCTGACCGCGCACTACTTGTTGGCCGCGGGTATAGGCGACATTGCCGGATGCTACCACTTGGCGGGTGACTAAGTTGACGATCGCTCGATCGGCATCTATCACAGTTTGCCGGAACCGCACAACGACATTACCAACCGCCGTGACAATTTGCTGCTTGTCGTCGAATTCTTGGCTGTCAGCCTTAACTTCAATAGTATCGGCCGGACTCACCGGAAAAGGCACCGTCCGCTGAGAAGGGGCGGTGCGGACTCCCGGCGGCGCGGCTGGTTTAGGTTTCGGTGTCGGGGCAGCGGGGGTTCTGGGTGCGGGGGCAGTTCCTGGTGTGGGAATGTCGAACTGCTGTTGCCCGCTGGGTGCTGGTTCTAGCGCGGGTTCTGGAACGGGAATCTCCGCAGGTTCGGGAGAGTTATCTTCTAACTGCCGGCCTTGGGTCTGATACCAACTTTCCTGCTTTCGGACAACATTCCCATCCTGTTGTTTCTGCGCCTCTGCGCTTCGTTTTTGATTGCGAATGGCAATGGCATTTTCTACCGAACCCAATGGGTAAGCCGTAAACGAGGAATCTTTCGGATTTTCCGCAGTTTCGGGTTCTCTCACAGGGGCCTGACGCTGAAATCCCACCACTGCCTCGCCGCTTTCCACTGCAGCTAAGGGGTCGGCGATTTCTGGAAGCTGGTCGGTGGCTGGGGTGGTGCCCCGGAGTGTGGCTGCGGGTTCTTCTGGGGCCGGTGTGGGTTCTGGCTGAACGATATCTGGGCTTGGTTCCGGTATTTCTGCGGGGTTGCGGAGGGTGTCTCCATCGCCGGCCGCGACAGTGAGGGCGACTTTTTTTGGCTTTGCGATGTAGATGATGCCAGGGGGTTCTGGCGGCGGTACCGGATAGGGCATAGTTACAACAGGTAAGTCATCCGATTTTAGATTTTAGATTTTAGATTTTAGATTTTATAGGGTGCAAATTATTGAAAATTTTGCATCTAGAAGGCAACTGTTTAAACATTAATCTGATATCTAAAATTCCCCGTGGCTTTGGTGCGCCGGAATAGGGCTGCTTTCAGAAGTTGCTTTCGCCACAAGATAACCTCGCTGGCGGTGCGAGGTCAAGTTTTGTCCGACTAATTTTTGCGGGTTTGTCGGCTGTTGCAGGGGCTGCGGTGGCGCGCCCCTACTCTGCGGGCGAGATAACTTGTTTATTCCATGTCTCTGCGGTTGGGGTTCCGGGCTGGGTCATTGGACAAAAATCCAAATACAAACAGGGAAACAAAAAATAGGACAACTACATTAACTACGATTTTGAGGGTTAGCACTGTGGGAGTCTCCAAAGATGGCATAATACTGAGCTGATTTGCTGCTGTTGCCGCAACTTTTTTATCATAAGCTAAAGATTAGTCAATTTTATCTTTGCTTTTGAGGATTTTGGGCAAGTTGATTTTTGCCCAATTCCAGAGTTGCTCGGCGATGTTTTCTAGCCGCAGCATAACTCGATCGAGCCATTCGAGCACTTGTTCTAGGGGGTGCTTAATGTATCCCATCGATTCTGCTTTTGTTTCTAAGTAGTCGTCTTCTGCTGGGACGCCTGCGCTGGGATTTTTGGCTTCTGCTGTGGGGGGGGTTGCGGCGGTGTATCTGGTAGTTTGGGCGGTGATTGCTGGAGAGTGGTTGTTTTGTCGGGTGTTCGGGTTTGTGTTTTTTGGCACTTCGGTTTCCTGTGCACGCCCTGGGGTTGATTCTGCTGCGAGTGCAGAGCTATTTTTGTGAGTAACTGCTAAATCAGATAAATCAGATGGTGTTTGGGGTTGACTTGTTGGGCTTTTTGTCAGCAAGCTCTGTTTTAGCTGCCCCAGCAGGCGGTGAAGTGCTTCGGGGTATGGGGATATTGAGACTGCGGTCGATCGACCTTCTGACAATTTTCCTAATTCTGAAATTTCTTGCTTGACTTTTGGACTGCTTTGTGATAACACGGGCGCGGAACTTTCCTCTATTAAATGCTGCGGTGCTGGTTCCCCAAATAAGTCTTGCCAATTCAGCCACGGTCGATCGACCTCTTGGCTTATTTGCGTGTTTTCTTGTTCTTGTCGCTGTTTCAAATAATACTGAATAGCGACGGATTTCTCCGTATTATCGCTGGCAGCCGTTTCTTTGCCCAGGAGGTGGTCTACTGACGACCAAATCACTTGTTCGATGTTTCGAGCGTATTTTTCGAGGATGTCGCGGGCGGACAAATCTAAATTGGTTTCGGTGCCCGATGTGTCAATTTTGACTCCGGGGTTTTCTGTGGGTGCGGGGGTTGTTTTTACCGAGGGGGGGAGGGTAAATTCTTCGAGGTTGACGGCGGCGCGATCGAGTAATGTAACAAAGGAGAGAGGACTAGGGGGTCGATCGAACTTTCTGTTAAAATTAGTTTCTAGTTTTGGGGTATTGTGGTCGATCGAATTCGATGCCGCAATTGACTGCTGTGCGGTTTTTGATTCAATCTGGGCGCGGGCTTTTTGGACTAGGATGGCATTGCGGTCGATCGATTTTTTAACTGCGAGGATTGATTCTCCAAACTGATTTCTTTTGAGAGCAACCGGGCTCGTCTGAAGCCATGCCATCAATTCCCAAAAACGACGCATCGGCGGCAACTGCGCTTTTTTGGCAGCCGACTCCAAACCGAGATTAAATTTTAATTCTTTTTGGGTAATTTCCCGCCGTTCGGGCCCACAGTTTGCTACTTCCCAAGTTATGCGACCTTCGAGCAGTTCTTGCTGTTCGGGTGTCAAAATATCTAATATCTGATTTTCTTTTCCGACTAATACTAAAGTGCGGGCTGGGATAAAACTGGCGATTCCCTCAACTTTTGGTTGCGGTTTTAATTCAGTTTTAGCAAGCGGATGTTCTAATACGGAAGTGGTTTGATGCTTTGTGATTTGTCCCTTAAAAGTGATTGCCGGAGGTAAATCGCTAGCAGTATTTCCCTGATTAATTAACAGCGGGAAGCTGGCTAAAGTTTTCGCGGTTTGCGACGAGGTTAGTAAATTTTCGGCTAGGTGCAAAATTTCCGCGATCGAACTTTCCTCGGAAACTTCCCCCTGATACCAATTTTGTGGCAAATCGGGGTTTTCGTCGCCGCCAAATTCTTGCAGTTCCGGTAAATCTACTTTGTGACTTGATTCCCGCAACTGTCGGCCCAGCATTCGGGAACTTTGCACAAGCAAATAAGCTGGATAAAGCAGAATTTGGGTAGCCGTGAGAGTTGTTTCTTTAATTTGACGCCAAGTTCGATCGCAATTGTCAGCGATTTGGCGGGACTGTTTCGATATAAAATTTAATAGTCGGCTTTGGTAGGGGCCGTAGTAACCGTTGGACATAAGTTTTATTCTTGAATTCAGATTTTTGATTCGCGCCGGAATTGCTGAATATTGCTGTAAAATCAAAGCGAGATCTTAATCGCAGCTTCAAACCCTCTGAAACCTTTATTTCTTCGCGTCCTTTGCGTCGGGGCGGTTCAATCCGATTTTTGATTAATACACAATTCCTAGTTTAGCTAAATATGAGCGCTTCTGTGTCACCTGCTAGCAACAATATTTCTGCCACTGTCGAGAAGTTGCGCCGACTCAGCCAAGTGGAGGTTCAGTCTGGTTGGAGGTACTGCGATTCTGACTCTGCTGTCTCTTCAGTAAATATTTGTAACAAGCCGATTGCCGAACTTAACGGCAAAGGACATATTGCTTGGCCGTCGGGGAAGCAAGTTTTGTATTTGGGTCAGCAATTGGTAATTCCTGACAATTTGCACGGCTATCCTGTCGTTGGTTTGCGGTTGCTACTGGGCTTGACTTGGTGGGCGGAAGATGCTCAAATTTTTGTCAACGGCGAGTTAGTCGGACAGGGAGATTTATTTGATTTTGCCGATCGAGTTTTGTTGAGTTCGTCGGCCAATCCCGGAGATGAATTTTTAGTAATTTTGCGGTTGGTAAGTCCGGGTCACGATAACGGTGCTTTAGTGCGATCGATTTGTTTGTACGAAGCTGCGGACTCTTCTTGTTTCGATCCGGGTTTTGTGGCTGCCGAATTAGAGATTTTGCAGAATTCGCTAAATCGAAATTTAGAAAATGTAAATTCCCAATACCTCTCCACTGAAACAATAGCAAGTCGCCCACTGTTTGTCAAGGGGGAAACGCTGAAATCTGAGATTGATTTGGCGATGGATTTGATTGATTGGTCGGCGGTGGGCGATCGCGAAAAGTTCGATCGCTCGCTGTCTGTTTTGCGGCACAATTTACTGGGATATCTGCGGGCTTTTTCTGGGGGTTTAGATGAGGGAACCGCAGAGGCCACAGAGGGCGCAGAGGGAGGAAGAAGAGAGGAAGTTTCTCAGGTTGGAGAAAATAGCAATTCTACATCTATATATATAGGAGAAAGCGGTGAACTGACATCTTTTTCTGGGGATTTAGATCGGGGAACCGCAGAGGCCGCAGAGTCCGCAGAGGGAGGAATAAGGGAGGATGTTTTTGAGGTTGGAGAAAATAGCAATTCTACATCTATATATATAGGAGAAAGTGGTGAGCTGACATCTATATATACAAGTAAAATCTATTTGGTCGGTCACGCTCATTTAGACTTAGCATGGCTGTGGCCTGTCCCGGAAACTTGGGAAGCGGCAAAGCGAACTTTTGAGTCGGTATTGAAATTGCAATCCGAGTTTCCCGATTTAATTTTCTGCCATTCAACTCCCGCACTTTATGCTTGGATGGAAGAACATCGCCCGGACTTATTTGTTGCGATTAAAAAACAGGTGGCGGCGGGTTGTTGGGAAGTTGTCGGCGGGATGTGGGTAGAACCGGATTTAAACTTGATTTCCGCTGAATCAATGGTGCGGCAAGTTTTTTACGGACAGCGTTACGCAAAAGAAAAATTTGGGGAATTGATGCGGGTGGCTTGGCTACCGGATACTTTCGGTTTTGGGTGGCAATTACCTCAGATTTTGCAACAAGGTGGAGTTGAATATTTTGTGACGCAAAAGTTGCGTTGGAATGATACAACGGAATTTCCCCACGGTGCGTTTTGGTGGGAAGGGTTGGACGGTACTAAAATATTTAGTATGATGTCTCCTCCAATTGGTGAAGGCATAGAATCTGTGAAAATGGCAAGTTATGCTTTTGACTGGCAAGCTAAAACTAATTTGCAAGATGCTCTTTGGTTGCCTGGGGTTGGCGACCACGGCGGTGGCCCGACTCGTGATATGTTGGAGGTGGCGAAACGCTGGAAAATGTCGCCTTTTTTCCCGAAGTTGGAGTTTGCGAAAGCGGTTGATTATTTGTCTTTGATTGAGAGTCAGTTTTTGCCGGAAGTTGTGGGAACTAAATCCGAAAGTTATGTTCCCGAATCCGAGAACCAGGAGAATTTACAGGCGCGAGAATTGTCAAAGTTGTCGGCTATTTCGGATGCAAATCCTCCCATCTCACAAATCAAAACTATTCCGCGCACTCTCCCCATTTGGAAAGACGAACTTTACTTAGAATTCCACCGGGGTTGCTACACGACTCGCGCAGACCAAAAACGCCAAAACCGCCGCTGCGAAGAATTGCTCTACCAAGCGGAGTTGTTGTCTTCGCTGGCCACTATTTGTACTGGTGCGGTTTATCCGAAATCTGAGTTAGAATCAGCTTGGAAACAAATTTTGTTTAACCAATTTCACGATATTTTGCCCGGTTCTGCGATCGCCCAAGTCTACGCCGATGCTAATATAGCCTTTGCCGAGGTCGATCGCACTTGTCGCGAAATCCTGCTAAAATCTTTGGATGCAATCTCGGCTCAAATTTCTCTGCCGAATCCTCCGCAGCCCGACGCTCAACCGATTTTGATTTTCAATACTCTCAATTGGTCGCGCTCTGAGGTTGTCGCCGTACCGCTTCCCGATTCTGTTGATTCAGCTTGGCAAATTTACGATTTTTCCCGACGGAGATTGGCTTCACAGATTGTCAAGGGCGATCGACCGCAATCGCAATCTACACTGTTATTCTGGGCAAATAATCTCCCCGCCGTTGGCTACCAGGTGTTTTGGCTGTGTCGTGAAGAGCCTCAAACTGTGGATAATGCGTCCGCGAGTCCAGAAACCGAAAAAAAGACAGAGTTATCAAAACTTACATACGGTATAGCACAAAAAAACACAGCTAGTCAAGAAACGCCTTTTGCAGCCGCACAAATGGTTCTAGAAAATGAATTTATTCGGGCAACAGTAGACGGCAAAACTGGGAATTTATCCAGCATTTGGGATAAACTAAATAACCGAGAAGTCCTGAATGCAGCAGGCGGAAATCAACTGCAAGCATTTCAAGACAGCGGCCAATATTGGGATGCTTGGAACATAGACCCAAATTATGAAAAACATCAACTAGCAGCGCCGATACTCAAAGATATTTCTTGGATAGCACAGGGAGAAATACGGCAGAGTTTGCGCGTAGTCCGACAAATTGGCCAATCGGAGTTTTGCCAAGATTATATAGTAGAAATAGGTTCGCCGCTGCTGAAAATCAAGACAGTTGCAGATTGGCAAGAAACTCACGTTTTAGTAAAAGCAGCCTTTGGGTTAAATGTAGAAGCAGATTTTGCAACTTGCGAAATTCCCGGCGGTGCGATCGCACGCACAACCAAGCCGCAAACACCCGCCGAAAAAGCCAAATGGGAAGTGCCGATTTTGCGCTGGACTGATATCAGCAATGACGGTTTTGGAGTGAGTTTGCTCAACGATTGCAAATACGGTTGCGACCTTCAACCAAATCGCATTCGGCTGACATTGCTTCGGGGTTCGACTTGGCCGGATGAACAAGCAGATGTAGGAGTTTCCGAATTTACTTGTGCAGTCTATCCCCACGCTGGAAATTGGCAAGAAGCCGGCACAGTTCGGCGCGGCTATGAGTTGAATTTGCCGCTGCTAGTAAAGGTGTTGCCGCAGTTAGGAGAAAATCGAAACAAGAGTTTACCCGCAGTTGGTAAATTCTTGAATTTGTCTGCCGACAATTTAGTGTTAATGGCGTTTAAACAATCGGAAGACGATTCTAATGTGTGGATTTTGCGCTGTTGCGAATCCGAGGGGAAGGAGGCTGTGTTAGAATTCAAGAGTGATTTGGGATTAGAGATTGTAGAGCCAGTAGATTTGTTAGAACGACCTGCCAATTTCTCTGAAAAGCTGCCCGAAGGGCGAGGATTTAAGATAGAGCCTTGGAAAATCGCGAGTTTTGGAGTTGTAGCGAACCGCGAAGGCGCGAAGGAAGAAGGGGAAGCGAAGAGATGAGGGGATTATTGGCAGGTTAAATGCTAAAACTTAGGGTAGTGTCGATCGCTCTGCGAATTATATCCAAAAATAAGCTATTGCCAAAGTAACGAAAGTCAGCGGCAGCCCGAACCGCAAATGTTCCTTAAAAGTCAGCCGATCGCCTGATTGTCCTGCGACTTCAGCTACAATTAAATTAGCCACAGAACCCAACAAAGTTAAATTCCCTGCCAGGGTAGAAGCCGCTGCCAACAACAGCCAAGCTTGCGTATCTGTTTTGACAATCACCGATTGCAGAACCAACACTGCCGGTACGTTAGAAATTAAGTTAGAAAGAATTACGGTAACTCCCAACAAACTCAGCGGTGTATTAGTCAAATTAGTTAAATTGTCCAACAAACCCAGTTGTTGAGTGGCTTTAGTCACCACAAACAATCCTGCAAACATTACTAGCAAATTCCAATCGACGCCTTGCAAAATGCGATCGGACTTGACGCGCCTAGTAATTAACAATATACTGGCAGCTATCCAGGCAGATTCTGCTAAAGGTGCACCCGCTAAAAAAGCTACTAAAAGTGCTGCTGTCACCCACAAACTTTTTGCTAGCAAAGGCTTGAACAATCGATACCTGACTTGAGTAACCTGCGGCAAAGATTTGCAAGAACGCAATTCTGGATAAAGCAACCACAGCCAAGCTACTTGAACCAGCAAACAAATTAAAGCTACTGGTGCGAGAGACCGGGCAAATTCCAAATAACTAATTCCCGAAAAAGAACCGACGAGAATATTTTGCGGGTTGCCACTCACAGTCGCCACTGAACCTAAATTAGTACCTCCGGCTAAAGCTAAAAGATAAGGGATAGGATTGAGAGACAAAGAGCGAGTCAGACTCAGCGTTAAAGGGGCCAGCAAAATAGCAGTAGTGTCGTTGAGAAAAAATGCCGATAAAATGCCGCTGCCAAAAGTAACTGCCACCATAATGCCGAAAGAAGAACGAGTAAAGCGAGTTAAAAACTCCAAAGCGAGTTGAAAAAAACCCGATGCTCCCAAAGCCGAATTAACGACCATCATTCCCAGCAAAAAAACGATCGTATTTGGGTCGATCGCCTCCCAAGCAGTTTTGAGGTTAAGTATTCCCAAAGCCACCGCAAAACCTGACCCGACAATTGCAATCGCCGCCCGGTTCATCCGCAGCCCCGGCAAATATCCCAAACCGAATCCCAAGTAGGTCAGTCCCAATACTAGGTATTTGAGTGTTATCATATATACTTAAAATCCTTGATTGCCGCTTTTTTCCATTGTCTGGGATGCTAAAAGTACAGACCGGGTAATTGCAGCTAAACCTGCTGGCATTGCAACTAGCGCTAAATATCGCCGTGGAAAATAGCCAGTTTTGCAGTAAATTTATCAATACCAATTTAGATATAGTACCTCATCGCAACTTTATCCAACCTTTTGAGACTTTGCGAACTTAGTGCGAACAAAATTTTCCAACCTGCGCCAATTAGCCCTCACAACTTTCTTCTGATCTAAAATATGCAAAATCGCGAATGCTAAAAACGTGTACCCTAGCCAAAAATGCAAACTCCTTCCCACCTCAACCATTGCGGAATTCTGCGGAAACATATCCGGCAAAAGAATCCCGAAAAATTTCACATTGTTACTTTTGTAAGAGTTAGAAAGTAAGAAACCAGCAACCGGAACTAGCCACATAAAAACGTACAAAGTTGCGTGCAGAGCAAAATTTTTGTACCATTCCTTCGTAAACTTTGGCAGGCGTTTAGTATATTTTTTCCACCATACCCGCAGCAGAGTTAAAATCCGCCAAGTCAGTAAAGCCATTGTCAGCACTCCTACGGATTTGTGAAAATCGTAAAGGGGGCCTCGAATAAACAATTCTCCTGGCAATTGAGCCATAGAAGTACCGGTAATAAACAGCACTAAATAGCAAGCTGACATTACCCAGTGTAAAGACATCAATTGTTTGAACGCAGAATTAAGTCTGGGTTTCGCAGCGGGTTTTACGGTACTCACTCTTTCTTACCTCCTTAGCGTTTGCTGCACAAGATTAAGTATAAACTATAGGACTAAAGCCCGTGGTCGATTGTGCCTTATAAGATTTACTTAACTTAATTATTACAAATATTTATTAAACAGTCTAATTAACTATATTCACGATCGTCATTCCCAACACAAAACATCGTACTTGGGTCGATCGCCTCCCAAGCAGTTTTCAGGTCGAGTATCCCCAAAGCCACCACAAAAGCTGACCCGATAATTGCAACCGCCGCCCGGTTCATCCGCCGCCCCGGCAAATATCCCAAACCGAATCCGAAGTAGGTCAGTCCCAATACTAGGTATTTGAGTGTTATCATATATACTTAAAACTATTGATTGCCGATTTTTTTTATTGTCTAGGATGCTAAAAGTACAGACTGGGTAATTGCAGCTAAACCTGCTGGTATTGCAACTAGCGGGAAATATCGCCGGCAGACGGTCTACCAACTACAAACAAACACAGTGGTTGCATTGGGAAGCGAAAATCAGGGTGCTGGACAAGTGGTATTTTTGTTACAAATTGTAACTTTTTTCAAACAACAGGTTTAATTTAGTTTCACAAAAAAGTTAAATTCCAGAAAGTAAAATTAATTACAGTCGAGTTAAGCTAAAAGTGTTTGCTAAAAAAAGTAATTCAAGCAACCCCGAAACCAACTATTCTCACTTGATCGACACCGACGGCGACTTCGCGACAGCAAAACTTTCGTGTAGCCAACAAGTCGAACAAGATTGGTATGGAACTCTCTACGAGAATTTTCCGGGCATTTACTTCGTTCTAGATGCTTTGGGAAGAGTTTTTTCGCTAAATGAATTCGGCGCGTCTCGCCTCGCCTACAAATCGCAGGAATTAATTTGTCATTCAATTTTTAACATATTTTACTGCCAAGAGCAAGGGAAAATGCAGGCAGAATTTGCCGGATTGGCCCAGCCGGAAAACGGTACGCCAACTCCAAAAATTGCCTGTTGGGAAGGCTGCTTGACTTGCAAAGACGGCAAGATTATTAGGGTAAAAGCAACAGCGCGACCAATGCCGGCGGTAGATTGGAAAATAGATGAAAATACCAAGGGTCGCTCACTTGCCAATTTCCAACGACCGGCTGTACTGTTAGTTTGCGAAGAAATTAAGGCCACTTCGCAGTCACCCATGCCGCCCAACCAGAGAGGAAATTGGCGCAGTCCAACTTTGGCGATCGCAAAATTAGCCAAAAGTCAACTTAAAGAACGCCACAATATAGAAGACTTCATCCGCGAAGTAACAGAAACCGCTGTCAGTATTGTCAACTGCGATCGAGCTAGTATTTGGCTGTATGGCGAAGACAAAACGCAGCTTCACTGTATCGACCTTTACGAACAAAATACTAAACTCCATTCCGTACAAATCATCATCACAGCATCCGACTGTCCGGCATATTTTCAAGCTTTAAAATCTGCAAGTGTGATCGCTACTGTGGCAGCAGAAAATGACCCCAGAACACGAGAACTTGTCGGCCTTTATTTGCTCGATCAGGCAACGACCTCCCTGTTAAACGTACCGATTATGCTAGCAGGTCAAAGGTTGGGAATAGTCAGCGCCGAACGCCAGGGTTCCGACGGTGATTGGACGGAAGAAGAACACGAATTTACCCAAATATTAGCAGATTTTGTATCCTCAAGTTTGTCAGCTAGCGAAAAGTTAAAATTAGAAGCAATGCGGCACGAACAGCAGCAAAACTTGCTGACCCAATACTACGATCAACTAGAAGAAAGAGTAGAAAGACGCACTGCTGAACTCAAAAAAGCTAATCAAAAACTGCAAAAAGAAATAATTAAAAGAAAACAAGCAGAAGCAGAACTACGCCTGCAGCAACAAGAACAGCAAATTATTTTTGATTCCGTGCCGGCGATGATTTGGCTCAAAGATACCGAAAGTCGCCTGCTGCGAATTAATCAAGCCGCCGCTGCATCAAGAGGTTTGCCCGCAGCTCAATTAGAAGGTAAATCTTTTTATGAAATCTATCCAGACGAAGCAGAGCAATATTATTTAGAAGATTTGGAAGTAATCAATTCCGGCATTCCCAAGCAGGGGCAAGTCGAACTGCTACCAACAGTTTCGGGTCAAAAATGCTGGGTGCGGACAGATAAAATACCTTACCGTGATGAAACAGGTAAAGTCGCTGGTGTAATCGTGTTTGCAGTAGATATTACTGATTTAATTAAAGTCGAAAGAGAACTGCGAGAATATCGCGATCGCCTCGCACAAAAAGTCGAAAAACGTACTGCTATGTACAGGCAAGCCATGACCGCTTTGTACTCGGCAAATACGCAATTGCAACAGCTAATTAACAACAGCTATTCCTCGGGCGAAAATGGCAGCAGTTACTCAGCAGCGCGCTTGCTCGAATGCGAAGCTTATTTTGAAGCAGTTGCCGTGGCTGACCGCGACACAATTTTGAGCGTCAGCAGTAATTTTGCCCAACTTTTCGGTTACGAACCGGCGGAAATGGTGGGAATGAGCTTGCTGGAACTACTGTCGCCGAAATCATACAAACAGGCGCCGCAAATGATTTCAGCAGCCAGCAATACAGTCTGTGAAACTATTTTTCTTAAGCGAGATGGAACTGCTTTTCCTGCTGACGTTCGCAGCAAATTCGTATTTTGGGAAGGTCGTTTAGTACAGGTGAAAGCAGTCCGAGACCTCACGGAACGCAAATTGACCGCTGCAGAATTAGAGCGATCGCGCTCTTTGCTGCACGCTACCTTAGAAGCAACGGCAGACGGCATTCTCGCCGTTACTACCGCCGGAGAAATGATTAGTTATAACGAAAAGTTAGTTCAAATGTGGGGGATTTATGAAGAAGTTAGAAACTCAATGGATAGAACGGTGCGGCTGGCATTTCTCACTAAGCAAGTGAAAGATCCGAGGGCTTTTTTGCAGAGAGTTAAAGAATTTTATAGTGATGCGGAGTCGGAAGGTTGCGATATTCTAGAATTTAAAGACGGCCGCACTTTTGAGCGCTACACGCAGCCAATTAGAGTCGGACAAAATATTATTGGCAGGGTGTGGCGCTTCCGCGATATTACCTCTCGCGAAAAAGTGACGGCAATGTTGGGAGATTCTCAAAGGCGCTTTCGGGCAATTTTTGATTCTTCTTTCCAATTTGTGAGCTTATTGAAACCGGACGGTACTCTGCTGGAAGCTAACCAAACTTCTCTAGATTTTGCGGGAATTAAGCTACGGGATGTGGCTAATAAACCGTTTTGGCTATTGCCTTGGTGGGGAGATTCTGAGGAAGTTCAGGAACAGTTGCAGGAGGCGATTTCTCGATCGGCACAAGGTGAATTTGTCCGCTATGAAGTGGAAGTTCAAGGTGTAAATCGGACGGCAATTGTTGATTTTTCTCTCAAACCTGTCGCGGATGAAACTGGCAAAATAGTATTGTTGCTGCCGGAAGGTCGGGACATTACTAAAAGTAAGCAAGCCCAAGTCGCGCTGCGGCAACAAATAGAACGGGAACGCCTGATCGGGCAGATTCAATCGCGCATTCGTTCTTCTCTGGATCTCCAAGATATTCTCAACACTACAGTAGCGGAAGTGCGGGAGTTTTTGGCAACCGATCGCGTGCTGATTTTCCGCTTCCGACCAGACTGGAACGGAGATGTGGTGGTGGAGTCGGTTGCAGAAGGATGGATGCCACTCAAAGGGATGGGAATTGACGATTGCTGTTTTGCCAATAGTTACATCGGACAGTATTTAAAGGGCCGCATTCGCGCCATAGAGGATATTCATGCTTCTAATTTGAGCGAGTGTCACCTGAATTTTTTGGAGACTTGTCAGGTGAAGGCAAATTTGGTGGTGCCGATTGTCCAGCAGGGAATAGAACCTAGGGAAGGGAACGGTTCTTGTCAAGTGCCGAAGTTGTGGGGTTTGCTGATTGCCCACCACTGTTCGGCACCCCGCCAGTGGCAGCAGTTTGATGTGGATTTGCTGAGTCAGTTGGGTACTCAAGTTGCGATCGCGATCGAACAATCTTTACTTTACCAGCAGCTAGCTGCGGCCAACCAGCGGTTGGACGGGTTGGCGAATTTGGACAGTCTGACTCAACTAGCTAACCGCCGCCGTTTTGACGAGGTGATCAACCGAGAATGGGAGCAGTCGAGCTCTTCGGAACCGCTATCTTTGATTCTGTGCGACATTGACTGTTTTAAACTTTACAACGACAATTACGGCCACCAAGCCGGGGATGCTTGTTTGCAGCAAGTGGCGCGGGCGATCGGGGATGCTTGCACAAAGGCACCCGCAGAACGCCTCTATTTGGCTGCTAGGTACGGCGGCGAGGAATTTGGGGTAATTTTGCCAAATACGGATGTCGTCGCTGCACAGGCGGTTGCGGAGGCAATCCGCAGCCGCGTCAAAGCATTGGCCATTCCCCACATCAAGTCTGTTGTCAGTGATTGTGTGACTCTCAGCTTGGGAGTGGCGGGCGTTTCGCAAAGTCAAAACTCCCCGAAAATGTTGATTGAAGCGGCGGATAAGGCACTGTATCGAGCTAAGTCTGGCGGGCGCGATCGAGTGGCTATTAATGAGTAGTTGTTACTTGTTACTTGTTACTTGTTGGTGAGTAGTTATTTGTTTCCCCTAACTCATAACCAACAAATAACCAATAACTAAAGTAAAGTGATATCGCTAAGTGCGATCGCACTAGCTTCCACTCCTACCAACAGAACCAACCGTTCCCCATTTGCTTTACTAATTAAAGAGCCTTCTGGAATTTGAGTTATTGCCAAATTTCCAATAGTTCCGCCTTTATATTGTAGCACATCCAGCCCTTTCGTGAAATCATAAATAATATCAAATCCGCCGTTACTTTCTAACACAAATGTGTCATTTCCTAGACCCCCAATTATAGTATCATCCCCCAAACCGGAGATTAAAATATCATCGCCCAAACCGCCAGTGAGAGTGTCACTACCAGCCCCGCCAAAGATAGTATCATTTTCCTCGCAGCCATCCAGCAAATCGTTACTTTGATTCCCACTTAAAAAATCCTTGCCAGCACCTCCGCAGATAGTATCGCTGCCCGAATTGCCGTAGAGAAGATCATTGCCTTTGCCACCCAACACAATATCATTACCTTTGCCACCAAATGCAGAATCATTACCTTTACCGCCGTCGATAAAATCAGCACCTTCATTGCCAAAAATTAAGTCGTTTTCTTCCTTGCCATTTATGGAATCATTGCCACGATTGCCAAAAATAATATCTTCACCTTCACCACCAAAAATGATGTCATTATTCTTTCCTCCAAAAAGGATATCATCTCCCTTGTTCCCGTCAATAAAATCATTGCCTCGGTTCCCGTAAAGGATATCGTTTCCTTCACCGCCATAGAGGTTATCGTCGCCTAAATCCCCATCGAAAAGGTTCTGATTTGGACTGCCGTAAAAAGCATCATTTCCTGCAGTGCCAAACTGAATTTCACCGCTACCATTGCTGTTGATAATATTGTCAACTTGATTGGGTTGGTTGAAATTGGGCTGCGGAATAGTATCGCAAATGCAATCGCTTTCAGTGGGCGTTGGCGTAGGCGTTCCGGCTGGGGTCGGCGTCGGAGTTGGTGTTCCCGTTGGAGTTGGAGTCGGTGTTCCCGTCGGAGTCGGAGTTTCCGTTGGAGTTGGAGTCGGTGTTCCCGTCGGAGTCGGAGTTTCCGTTGGCGTCGGAGTCGGAGTCGGTGTTCCCGTCGGAGTCGGAGTTTCCGTTGGCGTCGGAGTCGGAGTCGGTGTTCCCGTGGGAGTCGGAGTCGGAGTTGGTGTTCCAGTTGGCGTTGGAGTAGGTGTTCCCGTGGGAGTCGGAGTCGGGGTTCCCGTTGGCGTTGGAGTCGGAGTTCCCGTTGGCGTTGGAGTCGGAGTTCCCGTTGGCGTTGGAGTCGGAGTCGGAGTTTCCGTTGGAGTCGGAGTCGGAGTTTCCGTTGGCGTTGGAGTCGGAGTCGGAGTCGGAGTTTCCGTTTCCGTTGGAGTTTCCGTTTCCGTTGGAGTCGGAGTCGGAGTTGGTGTTCCGGTTGGAGTCGGAGTCGGAGTTTCCGTTGGAGTCGGAGTCGGAGTTTCCGTTTCCGTTGGAGTCTGAGTTTCCGTTGGAGTCGGAGTCGGAGTCGGAGTTTCCGTTTCCGTTGGAGTCGGAGTCGGAGTTTCCGTTTCCGTTGGAGTCGGAGTGGGAGTCGGAGTGGGAGTCGGAGTTTCCGTTGGTGTGGGAGTTGGTGTGGGAGTGGGAGTCGGAGTTTCCGTTGGTGTGGGAGTTGGTGTGGGAGTCGGGGTGGGAGTTGGCGCGGTAATATTAACGCTGAAAGTTCCTAAAATCGTAGGATTTACAGGATTCCCAGCAGTATCTTGAATTTGATTACCTTGCAGATTAATACTGTAAGTTGGATTATTATCTGCAATATCCCAACTTCCCCCAGGCGGAGTAAATGAATAAGTAGCTGTCCGCGTCAAGCCATTCGTATTAGTATCAATACTGACAAAGTTAACAGGAATACCACCGCCCGACCAATTGATTAAAAAGTCAGAACTGTCTAGAGTTGTAACATCGATCGCGCTATCATCGTTAAAAGTAACAGTAAAATCTTGAGTGGTTCCCCCCGCGACCGTAATATCAGCAATAGTTGTCGGATTTACAGTTGGGGCAATGCCATTTATTACTATTGCCTTATTTTGACCCAAGGAATTAGCAGCAGCCGGATTCGGCAAAGTCAAGACAGCATCACCATTAGTCAAATTCCTAATACTACCGCCGTTGAGAGATAAGGCAGTTGCGGAGGTATAATCTAAGTCGAGACTGCTATTGCCTGCTGTGACTGTGTAATTAAATGTCAGAGTATTGCTGCCGCTGCCACTGGCATAATTAATCACAGTACCTGCACCGCCTGTGGCTAAGGTAAGCTGCGGCGTACCCGTAACAGTAACTGGTTGACTGAATGTGACGGTAATGGGAATTACTGCACCGATGCCGTAACTTCCATCTGCCTGATCTGATGTGATATTAGTAATAGCAGCTAAAGGACTAACTGTAATGCTGGCTGTTTCGCTGGCTGTACTAAAAGGACTAGAAACGCCATTATTTTCTAAGTCCCCTGTCACATCTGCCGTGCCGCCGTTAGTGCCGGTAATTCTATCCCAAGCATTGAAAGTAATGCCGTTAGTAACTGTTCCGGTGTAGTTGCTATTGGGAACGAAGCGGAGGCGAGTTGTCGCGTCTGCTGCTAACAACAGGGCAGTTGCAGCGGTAGGAACAGTAGTAATATTGTTCCAATTTGTGCCGTCTGTCGTATACTGCCAAGTGCCATTTGTAGTATCTAAATTTGTGAGAGCGATGCCTCTCGGACGAAGGGAAATGGCGTCGTTTGGGTCGGTGATGCTGCTGCCGATAATAGCAGATATTAATGTGCCGCTGTTGTTGGTTTCGTTTACATTAATCGCTGTTAAATTAGGCGTGCCCGAGTTGTCTAAGACTGGGGAATTGTTGACGAGGACGCTGACTTGTGATGTTGAGGTACTGTAACCGTCGGTAGTTGTGTAGGAGAAGGTGTCGAGGCCGTTGAAAGTGGGCTTAGGAGTGTAGACAATGCTGCGTTTGGGGTCGATCGCGATCGCAAAGACTGTACTATCGGCATTGGGGTTAAAAGCAGGATCTGCTGTGCCATTGGTGCTGTTCAACCGGGCAATATAGTTGCGCGGTTGCCCGCCGATACTGGTGAATGGGCCACCTACTACTGGGTTGTTATTAGCATCAAGTGCGATCGCTATGACTCTATTATTCGCATTGGGATTAAAAGTAGGATCTGCCAACCCAGTGCTGCTGTTCAACCGGGCAATAGAATTGCGTGGCTGCCCGCCGATATTGGTGAAAAGGCCCCCTACTACTTGGTTGCCGTTAGCATCGATCGCGATCTCATCGATCACGCTCCCAGCGATACTATTATTCGCGTTGGGGTTGAAAGTAGGATCTGCCAACCCAGTGCTGCTGTTCAACCGGGCAATATTGTTACGGGGTTGCCCGTCGATATTGGTAAAAGTGCCCCCGACTACTGGATTGTTATTAGCATCGATCGCGATCGCGAGGACACTATTATTCGCATTTGGGTTGAAAGTAGGATCTGCCAACCCAGTGCTGCTGTTCAACCGGGCAATATAATTGCGAGGCTGCCCGCCGCCGATATTGGTGAATTCGCCCCCTACTACTGGGTTGCCGTTAGCATCGAACCCGATCTCCCTGACATAATAATTAGCGTTGGGGTTGAAGGTAGGATCTGCCGTGCCGTTGCTACTGTTGAGTCGAGCAATATAGTTGCGCGGCTGCTCGCCGATATTGGTGAAAAAGCCACCTATTACTGGGTTGCCGTTAGTATCGAACGCGATCTCTCTGACACTATTATTCGCATTGGGGTTAAAAGTAGGATCTGCCGTGCCGTCGCTGCTGTTCAACCGGGCAATATAGTTGCGCGGCTGCCCGCCGATATTGGTGAATTCGCCCCCTACTACTGGGTTCCCATTAGCATCGATCGCGATCGCCCAGATCCAACTATTCGCATTGGGATTAAAAGTAGGATCTGCCGTGCCGTCGCTGCCGTACAATCGGGCAATATAATTGCGTGGCTGCCCGCCGATATTCGTGAAATTTCCTCCTGCATAAATCCAGTCATCAACAGTAACAGTGCCGCCTGTTGGTTGAGTAACACTCTGCACTCTCAGTGCTTTTGTGCCGCCCGTATCGTTGGTCAGGACTTGAATTTTAATATTAGGAGTGCCGACAGTTGTTACCGCATTGTCTGGAGTAGCAACAGGCAAGTCATTAACAGCTATCCTGCCCAAGCGAAATGTAGCGCTTCCCTGGTCAGTATTGTCCCCAAAAAATAGGAAACTCGGCAATGTGTAAGGATTGAAAGGTAAAGGAGGAAAAGTTTGATTGGGGTTAAACTGAATTGGACGCAGCGGCCCTGTTAGGATTGGGGCGGCGGAATTATTAGCAAAAAGCTGGTAAGTAGTGCCTTGTACTTTCAGGACATAATTGTTATTAGCAGCGGTATTAAAATTAACTGTTTCAGACTCTTGAAAATTTGCTGACTGACCGAATATTCTGCCATTTTTAAAACCCAATTCTAAACCGTTCAAGCCGTCGCTGCTAATAGCTGTGACACTAAAACCCGCGCGGTTGGGGTTGCTAGTTTCTGTGGGAATTGCTGCATTAAAAGATATCGTATAACCAGCGGTGCGGTCTAATGTGGAGGTGGTGAAAGGCGGCAGTATCGCTGGTGTCGGAGTAAGTAGCGATTGCGGATCGTAATTGTTGTAACCCGCATAGCCAGCATTGCTATTAGGAGTGTAGATGGTACGAGTATTGATACCCGTCGAGTTTGGCGTAAACGCACCCGTAGCCAGAGAAGCAGGGGGGAAAGGGGCGGGAAGTGCCGTACCGGGCGGGGCTATTTGTCCGTAAGCAAGGGCGGTGGCGTTGGGCGTCCCTATGCCGGGGGGCGTTCCTGCTGGAAGGTTGGTAATCGCGTCGTAGAGGGTAAGATTGGGCATGATGTACCTAAAGGTAGATGATTTTGCTGAGTTTTATAATGTGAAAGCCTAGCAAATTTACTGATGAGTGTCATCGTTTTTCTACCTCCTGTCAAAAAATTTACGCAACTTTAACTTGTGCGTAATTCTAGCACCACAAAAAAACGATCGCCCTAACTGGCATAAAGTTAGTGCGATCGCGGTACTATGAATCAGCTATTTATCTATCAGAATCGGCGCGGAATTTTTACGCATTTCCACGGATTTTTTTACAAAACTTTACCGTGAGTAGCGTACAAATATCCAGAAACCACGTTTCTCTACCTAAGCTCTCTTTTTTTATTGAACCGCAGAGAACGCAGAGGCGCAGAGGAAGAGAAGAGAGGTAGGAAGGAGTTCACAAGTAATGAGGAATTCCTATAGCAATTCCCTACCTATTTAGCTAACAGTTTTTGAAACACCTCATACATATCCTCAGCCAACTTTTTAGGATTCCACAAAGGTGCGAGATGTTCTGGCTGCTTAGATTTTAATAAATGCTCTTTCACCGCATTTCTGAAACCCGCATCGCGACCAAACTTAACTCCCCACTGCGTGTATTCCTCCCAAGTCCACGCCGCACCAACATCAACATTTGCACTTTTCAGAAAAGCGTAACCCATGCGCGAAAGATATTGGTCGCCCGATCGAGTTACCACTGGCAAATTCGCCCACAAAGCCTCTAAATTGTGAGTCCCGCCGTTGTAAGGATAGGAATCTAAAAGCACGTCGGCTACATAATAAATAGCGCGGTGCTCTTCTTCACTTCTGGTTTGCCCTATAAACTTAATCCGACCAAAATCTACTCCCTGAATTTCGCATTCTTGGCGGTAAGTGCTGTGAATAACATCCGGGTCGCCTTGACCTTTGCGGATTAACACACTCTCTGGTACTTCCTTAAGAATTGTAACTTGAGCTCGTACCATTTCGGGATTGGTTTTTCTCCCGGGGGCAACGCACAGATAAGTCATTTGCTCTAAACCAATTCCGAGAGCATTTCTAATCGCCTCTCGATTCACAGGAATGCTTTGCAGTGCACCAATTGCTACCGAACAAACAGGCAATCTTACTAACTGTTCTAAGTAATTTTTTTCCACACCAGGGGGGTGAGTGTGTTCGTCGCAGAGAAAGTAGTGATTATCTGAAATGTAGGGTGCGTCAAATCCTAGCCAAGAAACGCAAATACCCGCAGGATATTGATACAGCACTTCCACATTTGTTGGCACTGTCATCGAGTCTAAGTCTATCAAAACATCCAAGTTGTCTTGCGCTACTTCGGCGAAGATTTCACCGCCATCAGCAAAGCCGTTTGGATATTTTTTAGGCCAGTAAAACTTGCCCGCCATGTCTTCAAACCGCTGCGTAACTTCATCTCGGTGGAGTTTGCCGGTGACGTAAAGGTGCACGTGGGGGGTGATGTGGCTTAATTCGCGAATTAGAGCTTCGCTGCACCAGCCTACTGAGTGGCGGCGGAAGTGTTTGGAAAGAAAGCCGATTTTTAAAGGACGCTGTTCTTTTGTTTGGTAATTTGCTAAGTTGATTCTGTTAATGTCTTGGCGCTTAGGGACGGCTTTTTGGTAGTATTCTTTGGCAATTAGTCTGTAGAAACTGGCATTCTTTTCGCGGTTGTCTCGCAGGTGAGAAACTGCAAACAGGAAGATTTCGTAGAGCAGTTTTAGTTCGATAACACTAAAGGTTTCGACCTTTTCGTAGCAGAGTTTTTCGATTTCTTCGAGTTTTTGAATTGCGTGTTGGCTGACACCTGATTGCAGGTAGGAAAAGACGTAGGCTGTAGCTGACATGATTGGGGCATTTTCGCCACAGTTTTCGCAGTATTTGTCGGCTATGCTACGGGCTCCGGCGAGGTTGGTGGAATGGCTTAGCAAGTCGCACAGTTGTTGGTAGGCTTCGCTAAATTTAGGGTTGCATTGGATCGCTTTTTCAAAATTGGCGATCGCCTCCAACGGCTTATCTTGTTTCTGAATGTGTCCCATCCGGCAGTAAACCTCTGCCCAATTCGGTTTTAATCCCAAAGCTTGCTGATAGCTGGCTAAAGCTTCTTCCAGCCGCCCCTGCATGGAAAAACAACTGCCGAGGTTAGCGTGAACTTCCGGCCAGTCGGGCTTTATTTTCAGAGTGTTTTGATAATTAGTAATTGCTTCGTCGTACTTGTTTTGCTGTAAAAAAGAATTGGCTATATTGAAGTGCAAAACTTCTAAATGCGGCTTTAAAGCTACAGCTTTCTGATAGTAAGCGATGGCAGCATCGAGATTGCCTTGTTGCGATCGCGCGCTGCCGATGTTACCGTAAGCTTCTGCCCAATCCGGCTTAATGGCGATCGCATTTTGGTAGCTTTCGATGGCTTCCTCGCGCTTTCCTTGGCTGAAAAGCCGATTACCTAAGTTAAAGTGGAAGTCTGCACCGACTAGCTGCGGGTTGAGTTCGGATGTTCTTTTAAAACAGGCGATCGCAGCTTCGATGTTGCCGTGTTGGTGATATACTTTCCCTAAATTCCAGTGAGCTCCCGCTAAATCAGGACTCAGGGCAATGGCTTGCTGGTAATGGGCGATCGCTTCTTCCAAACGCCCCATTTTGAAATACATACTGCCGATATTGGCGCGCACTTCCGCAAAATTTGGCTGCAATTCTAGGGCTTGAGAATACGATCGAATTGCAGCTTCAGTTTTGCCTCCTGCTTGCAAGGCATTGCCTAAAGTGACGTAAGCGTAGATGAAATCCGGTCGAATTTTTAGCGCTTGCTGACAAGCTGCGATCGCCTCTTTAATTTTACCTTGAACTAAAAAGTTTTCGGCGAGTTTATTGTACGGTTCTACTTCTTCAAAATTGGCAACTTGTCCGCTATCTGGAACGTTGAGCGAGGTAACTTGTTCGGAAAGTTCGGCGGGGTTTGTAAAGGGAGTATTTAACGTCTCAGTGGTGGGGGCTGGCGGCAAATTGATGCTCGAAGGCTGCAAGCCGTAGCCTTCATCTTTGTTGACAGATACTGGTTGCGCTTCCCCTGATTCTGTTTCTAATTCAATAAAGTTGCTGTCAGTATTTTCCCGCTCTTTTTGTGCGATCAAACTCGATAGTTTCTCAGCAGCGCTGGCATCTTCCGGTTGCTGTTGCAGCACTTTTTGATAGCAAGCAATGGCTGCATCTAACTTTCCTTGCTGCTGCAAAACGCTGCCCAGCATCATATTGACCGAACACAATTGAGGATTAATCGCCAGAGCTTTCTGGTAATAATTTGCCGCCTGTTCCAATTGCCCTAACTTGTAATACATACTGCCGAGATTCGCGCTGGCTTCAGCAAATTTCGGCTGAATTTCTAAAGCTTGCAAGTAAGCTTCAATTGCCCTTTCCAGCTTTTCTTGACTGTGCAGGGCATTGCCCATTGTCAAGTAAGCGGCAGCAAAATTAGGTTTGAATTTAAGAGCAAGATTGCAAGAGGCGATCGCATTTTCAAATTCTCCTTGCAAAACATAAACTTCCGCCAACTTTTTATGAACTTCGGCATCTCCTGGATTGAAATCTAAAGCTTTCTGATAATTCTCGATTGCGCCACCGAGATCACCTCGCTCTTTCAGCCAATTTCCCTTTTGAAAATAATCTCTCACTGCCTCTAAACCTACTAAAGAATTCCCGATCATTTGCTCTGCCACTCTTACAGGTTTTACACTAATACTATTCAGCCATTCTACCCACTATCGGGATCGCACAGACCAAGTACACCCTCGATTTATATATTCTACCTGCTGTCTCCGATGATTTTCAGCAGTGGCGCCGCCCGCACCCCTGGCCTCATTTAAAACTCGGACTACGGCCTCTGAAAACCGCCTTGTATATCCCTCCCAATCTGCTTTGCCCGCCCGCTTCTAATTAGTGATCAATGCAAAATTTTCCACCCCTGACATTGAAACTAGACGGGCAAATCCAGCAGTTGTTTCCGGCAAAGCTGCCAATTCACTCGTCACAATCCGGCAACCACTGGCCATCGCCTCCATCACCGCAATAGATGAGGTTTCCAAATAGGTATTCGGGTAAGCTAAAACCGCAACTGAACGCAGTTGCCGGAGGAGTTCGGGTTGGGGTATGGAACCGACGTACTCGACGCCTTCTGTTCCCTGACACTGGCGGTAAAGTTGACCGCAAAAAAGCTGGTTATCATTGTCGTCTATTTGGTGTACTTTCATGCTTGAAAATACTTTTAATGTGGTTCCGGGGAAAGCTTGACGAATTGCGGGAAAGACTTTTAACAAAATATCGAGTCCGCGAAATGGAGTGCTGGTGTAAGCTAGAATGGGCGGCAGAGATTTTTGAGAGAAAATAGAAATATTATCGGGAAAAATGTTAGCAAAACAAGGTGTAATCGCATTTGTTAAAACACAACTGCGATGGAATTAACTCCCAAAGCGCTGGCAAAATTGCTCGAGCTGCCAGTCGCTGACAAATACAAAGGCATCGCAAGCATTGATTTCTCGCTCATTCTTAAAATTTTCGAGGAATACAAAGCCGGGTTCGTTATTAATCCACAAAATTAATTTAGTTTGTTCCCCCAAAAGCCGCTTAACTTCCAGCGCTTTGCCGGCTATATTAACTATAACTAAAAAATCGAGCGATCGCAGCAATTATAAATTAGATTTGTCCCCCACCCTGCGCCTGCAATCAACACCGTGCGACATCCCCGACTCGGAAGTATTGTTGAGCAAAAATACCTCGTTTCCCTGTGCAGCCAACGCCTCAGCTAAGTAACAAATAGCAGACTGAGTGCCTCCCAAAGGTTCGCGGTAAGGAGTTGCAATATTGTAATCCCAGGTGTAGGTATCGAGAAAGCCGATTTTCATTCAATGGTATAATCTTAAAACTATTAAGGAGTACCGAACATGACCACAGAACAAGATCCCGTAAAATTGATGAAACAGCAAGTCGGCTTTGCTGCTGCCGATCGCGTAAAATCTGGTATGATTGTCGGACTCGGCACCGGGTCAACTACAGCTTATACTATTCAAGCATTGGGCGATCGCATAAAATCAGGTGAACTCAAAGATATCAAGGGAGTGCCGACATCTTTTCAATCAGAAGTGTTAGCCAAACAGTACGGAGTACCGCTGACAACACTAGATGAAATTGACAGAATTGATGTGGCTATTGACGGCGCTGATGAAGTCGATCCCCACCTCAACTTAATTAAAGGTGGCGGCGCCGCCCACACCCGCGAAAAAGTAGTCGATTACCTCGCCACTCAATTTATTGTAGTAGTTGACAGTTCTAAAATCGTAGATAAATTGGGTTCGACTTTTCGCGTCCCCATCGAAGTTATACCGATGGCATTAACACCCGTGATGCGCGCCATTGAAAAATTGGGTGGCAAACCCGAACTCCGCATGGGCGTGAAAAAAGCAGGCCCGGTAATTACCGATCAAGGTAATATGGTAATTGATGTCAAATTTGATGACATTGCCAACCCCGGAGAAATGGAAAAAAGCTTGAATAACATTCCCGGTGTGTTAGAAAATGGTTTGTTTGTAGACTGTACAGATTTGGTTTTAGTCGGCGAAATCCAAGACGGAAAACCCGTAGTCCGGGAGATTTCTCAATAGTCAAAACTGCCCCACTGGCGGTCAAAAACTCTTGGTGGAACAGGCATTTTGCCTGTTCAGGAGAATGCTGCAATATGCGAGTTAAGCTGTTGGGCATCTAAATTGTATTTTTAGGGCGGGCTTTCGGGCCCAACCCCTACTCCCCACAAGACTTTTCTTAAATTTGACTATACAATTTAAATGCACTTGGGCTTACCTTGACTTTGATTGTCAAAATTCAGGGGTTTAAACTCCTGTATGGCGGAGGAATATTTTTAGGGTGGTTTATAAATCTCCATCCTAAAAACCAGGCGATTCATCTGTCAACTGTCAACTGTCAACTGTCAACTGTCAACTGTCAACTGTCAACTGTCAACTGTCAACTGTTTATGATGCAATATCGCAGATTCGGTCGCACAGAATTATCCATGCCCGTCTTTTCCTGCGGTGGCATGAGATATCAGTACAAATGGCAAGACGTGCCAGCCAATGAAGTCCCCCCAGACAATCAACAAAATCTAGAAGCGACGATTAGCTACTCAGTTGAATGCGGAATCAATCACATAGAAACTGCTCGCGGTTACGGCACTTCCGAGATGCAATTGGGGCGAATTTTGCCGAACTTTCCCCGCGAAAACTTGATCGTGCAAACGAAAGTTAGCCCCAAACAGAACTCCCAAGAGTTTCGCGAAGAATTTGATAAATCCTTAGCTTATTTGCAACTGGAATACGTCGATTTACTGTCGCTACACGGTATTAATACGTGGGAATTGTTAGAGGAGTCTATCCGTCCGGGCGGCTGCATGGATGTGGCGAGAAAGTTGCAAGCAGAAGGGAAAGTTAAGTTTATTGGTTTTTCAACTCACGGCCCGACGGACGTGATTGTCAAAACAATTGAAACCAATCAATTTGATTATCTTAACTTGCACTGGTACTACATCAATCAAAGTAATTGGCCTGCTATTGAAGCTGCTAAACGTCACGATATGGGCGTTTTTATTATCAGTCCTTCCGACAAAGGCGGTCAACTTTACAACCCGCCACAAAAATTAATCGACTTGTGCTATCCGCTGAGCCCGATGGTGTTTAATGATTTGTTTTGTTTGTCGCATCCGCAAGTACACACTTTGAGTTTGGGTGCAGCGAAACCTGAAAATTTTAACGAACATCTCAAAGTTTTAGAATTGTTAGATAGATCAGATGAAATTTTGCCTCCGATATTAGAAAAGTTAGAAAAAGCAGCAATTGATAAATTAGGAGAAGATTGGTTTAAAACTTGGCACGTCGGTTTACCAACTATAGAAAATACTCCCGGAGGTATTAATATTTATGTGATTTTGTGGCTGTGGAATTTGGCGCAGGCTTACGATACGATCGACTATTGCAAGATGCGCTACAACCTTTTAGGTAATGGGGGCCACTGGTTCCCCGGCCAAAAAGCCGTGAACCGTAGCTATCCCGTAGGGAATCGCCTCGATGAATTAGACTTGCGCCGCTGTCTAGCGCACAGTCCCCACGCTGCTAAAATTCCCGGTATTCTTCAAGCAGCCGATCGGCTTTTTGGGGGCGAAGCCATCCAGCGCTTGTCCCAAGAATAATCAAAAAAAACCCGGTTTCGAGACAGAAACCGGATTAGTGAACCGGAGCACGTGAGTTAGTTACGCGCACACAATTAGCCTATACTTGAGAAACTCTCACAACCATCGCCCATCCGTCTCATCCATTCGGGCGATACCACTTTTTTTCTCAACTCACTCCCATTTTGCTTTAATCTGAGATAAAACAGTTAATAATTCACTTAGGTACTTTTTATGACTCTCAAACGCCGAGATTTCTTGTATTTAGTGACAGCCACCGTCGGAGCTATTACCGCAGGTGCTTGCCAAGCGTCAGGAAATAATGTATCGCAAGCAAGTCCAATTGCAGAAAGTCCAAAAATAGCCCAAACTCCGGGGCCTTTTACACTACCACCTCTGCCCTACGAATACAATGCTTTAGAACCGCACATCGATGCGCGGACAATGCAATTTCACCACGACAAACACCACGCCGCTTACGTTAAAAACCTCAACGATGCTGTCAGTAAATACCCGCAACTCAAAAATATCTCTGCGGAAGATATGCTGCGAGATTTGAGCAAAGTGCCGGAAGATATTCGCACAACCGTGCGTAACAATGGTGGCGGACACCTAAATCACAGTATGTTTTGGGAAATCATGGGTCCCAACGGCGGCGGCGAACCCACAGGGGCACTTGCAACAGCAATTCAGCAAAATTTCGGCAGTGTTGACGATTTTAAAACAAAATTTAACGATGCCGGCGCCAAGCGTTTTGGCAGCGGTTGGGTGTGGCTAGTCCGCAATAAAGCTGGCAAACTTGAGATTACAACTACGGCAAATCAAGACACTCCTTTCATGGAGGGCAACTATCCAATTATGGGTAACGATGTTTGGGAACACGCTTATTATCTCAAATACCAAAACCTTCGCGCCGACTACTTAAAAGCTTGGTGGAATGTTGTTAATTGGGCGGCAATTAACAAGCGCTACGAAAAGGCTATCGGGTAGTTTTCAATTAGATGAAATACAGGACACGGCCGATGAAATACAGGACACGGCACTGCCGTGTCCCTACTAGCGCACGGGACGCTCGAACTGCTGTACAACTTTCCGCAAGTAAACGCAGTGCCGCGCCCCCTGACTCGTCGGCGTTGTGAATGCTTCGACTGACTCAACTGTGCCGCCCAAATGCTCGCTCGCCCTTTGCAACTCGGTTTCTTCCTCCACCGTCCAATTCCCTCGGTAAAGTACAGCTAAACCGCCATTTTTCAGCAGAGGCAGCGCGGATTTAGCGCAGAGAGGAGCGGCTCCCACTGCTCGAAGAACTGCTAAATCGTAAGCTTGTTTGTGCTGTGGCTGTCGGGCAATTTCATCGGCTCTGCCCAACAAAGTCGCCGCATTTTCTATCCCTAAAGACGGCACAACTGTTTCCAAAAAAGTAATTTTTTTGCGAGTAGAATCCAGCAAAGTAACTGATAAATGCGGCAGGGCGATCGCGATCGGCAACCCCGGAAAACCCCCACCAGTGCCAATATCAATAACTTTATGCACCGAATCTAGGGGCAATTCGCTATTTTTTCCTGCACTGTTATTAGCTGGCAGCAGTCTCGCAATTCCCCGCAGAGAATCCCACAAATGTTTTTCCCAAAACTCCATCGGCTCAGTAATTCGAGTTAAATTCAAGGAGCGATTTCCCTCGACAATTAACTCATAAAGCCGCTGAAATTTTTGTTGCTGCGACTCATCCGGCTGCCAATTCAGCGTTTTTTGCCACAACTCGTTCATCTGGGGCAACACAGGCATTTTAATCTCATTCATCAGATTCTATTTCCACTCTTTTCTTTGAGTCCGCACAGGCGGACTTTGTTTGTGTAGTCGCGAATTATATTCACCGAGAATTTCTTCAGTCCGCGCAGGCGGACTTTGTTTGTGTAGACGCGAATTATATTCGCTGCCAATTGATTTAGACGCGAATTCTATTCGCCGGGAAACCATTGGAAACGCCAGAAAAATCAAACGCAACTCGTTTCCTTAGCTTCTAATTTAGCCCGATCGACCTCCTGCAAATCCCCGTGATCTAAAGTCCAAAATCGGTCAGCAACGCTCAGCAAATCGCTAGCATCGTGAGTGACAATCAACAAAGTCCAGTGACTTTTCAACTTACTCAACAAGCTTACCAACTGCCGGCGCATCGACCAATCCAAACCCGCCGTCGGTTCGTCCAAAAGTAGCAAATGCGGCTGCCGAATTAGCTGCACCGCCAGGGCTACCCTGCGCTGTTGCCCGCCACTCAAAGCGTGGGGAGAAGCGCGCAGCGGCAAATGTCCGAGTCCCACTTCTGCCATTGCTTTGTTGATTTGTTCTTGTCCCAATTCAGGATGCCCCAGTCGCAATTCTTCTAAAATTGTGCCTCCGCAAAAATGCCTTTCTGGAAACTGAAATACTAACCCTCCTAATTGTTGCAAGTGTTCCGGTGTTAATTCTTGTTCCCGCCAACGGATGTCGCCGCTAGTTTTTTCCGCTAAACCTGCTAATATTTCTAATAGCGTACTTTTGCCTGAACCGCTGCGGCCCACAATCAGCCCCATTTGCTGCGAGGGAAGTTCTAAGTTAATATTTTTCAGAATAGGATTCGGACAGGCGGTAGGATGATATACTAAGTTTTTTAGATAAAGCATTAATGGCAGTTGTTAGTTGGCAGTTGGCAGTTGGCAGTCAGAAAAATAGTTATTGTTGGATGAGGTAACTCCTGGTTGTGCTATTAATAGTTAAGGCTATTTCTGGTTGTTGCCGATCGCACACAATTATTTTACATAAATCTTTACAAAAATTTCCTTTTTTTTCAGGATGGGCGTTTGATTTTTTGGTTTTTTTATGGTATATTTTAATAATGCAAATCTGTCCTTTAATACATTACAAGTCACACTTCCATTATTAAAATATACCTCAACAACCACAAAAAATCAAGCAAATTTTACTTTTTTGTTGGTCGCGGCCCGAAAGTCTGAAAATTTAACTCTCTTGTTTCTAGTTTACAGTATATTACATTGAGAGAATTGACGATGACGAAAACCCCTTTAGCATCGCTTGGCAAGCAAATGTTAAGTTCTAAACAGACAGTGCGGGCGATCGCCTGTGCAGGAGCGATCGCCCTCAGCATCTGCATTAACTCAGCAGTAGCGGGCGATCCCTTTCGCAGCAGCAACGCGCAGGCGATCGGGCCCAACACCGAAACTGCTTTCAAAACAATGTTTCAGCAAGGAAACTACAAACAAGCAAAAACTCAAATTCAACAAGCACTATCAACCGAACCAAACGAGCCGCTAGCCTATGCAATGGCAGCCTCCCTATCCTACATCGAGCAGGACTTAAACTCGATGAATTCCTACGCACAAAAAACCCGCGAAGTCGGCGAAAAATTGACTAAAACTAATCCATTGCGCGGCAATATTTACACAGCAGCAGGTCACTTTCTAGAAGGGGCGAACATTATAGCCAAAGAAGGAACAGCCAAAGGCGCGCCCCAAGCGTTGAGTAAATTGCGAGTAGTATTTCAATACCTAGATGCCGCCGATAAAATAGCGCCCAACGACCCCGAACTCAACCTGCTCAAAGGCTACATGGACTTAATTCTAGCCACAAATCTGCCATTTTCCAACCCTAACGAAGCCATTCAAAGACTCGAACAAAAAGCCTCTCCTCGCTACTTAGCTTATCGCGGCATGGCAGTAGGATATCGAGACTTAAAAAAGTACGATCGCGCTTTAGAGTTTGCCAACAAATCTCTAGCAGAAACGCCCAACAATCCCGAAGTTCTCTATCTAAAAGGACAAATCTTGTTTTCCCAATCCCAAGGGAAAGACAGCAACAAAACCTTACTTGAGGAAGCCCGAAAACACTTCGACGCAGCCTTAGCAAAACCCGACCAACTGCCACGCAGTTTAGTAGCAGAAATTTTCTTTCAGCAGTGCAGAACCCGTAACCGTCTCGACAGCCAATCTCGCGCCTGCGACCCGATGCGCGATAAAATTAGAGATGCAGATGGAGTCTGGGGGCCGGCGGCCTTACCACCACTATAAAAACACCAAAAAACTATGCAAGTAGAGTTTCGCGAGTTTAACCCCTTTGACCTCTGGATTTGGCTGAAGTTCAGCAACGTGCCTTCAAACGGTGAAAAACAGTATGTTGAAGAAGTGTTTGACTCTTGGTTTTTCTTGGGAAAACTGGGAGGATTTAATGCAGAAAATTTGCAAGTTCAAGATGAAGGCTTAGATATCAGTCAGATGAATTACGATGTTAATCTAGCCGACCAAAGCATGATGGCTTTGATGCACAATATGGGAGAAATGGAGTATCAAGGTTCTTGGGCTCGCTGCTGGTTTGATTTGGGTACTAGCGATGCAATTGGCCTCGATGTCTTGATTAATGTTTTCCAGCAACTCAGCAAAGAATTCGTAACCATTGAAAAACTCATTATTGGCGGGGAAAATAGAAACTGGCCCGTTGACACCAGTCGCCGTCGAGAGACTTTTGCCGCCGATAATTAGTGATTAGTGATTACTCATTAGGGGCGGATTCTACTCGTTACTACGCTCTGCCTGGTAACACATATCCGGAGGCTCTGCCTCCTATTTTGCTGCTCCGAAAGCGAGGCAGAGCCTCTGGACATTGATTCCTAGACATAGCCTAGGAACCAGTTAAGGATTGATCACTAATGACTGATGACTAATTATGCAAAAAGGTAAAGTTCGCGTAATTGTTTTAGGATTAATTCAATCGGGCGATCGCATTTTCGTGTCAGAATGCGAAGATCCGGTCAAAAAAGACACATTTTACCGCGCTTTGGGCGGCGGCGTAGAATTCGGAGAACACAGCATCGACGCTTTGCAAAGAGAGTTTCAAGAAGAAATTCAAGCCGAGTTGACAAACATCAAATATTTGACTTGTTTGGAAAACTTCTTTATTTATAATGACCAAGCCGGACATGAATTAATACAACTATACCAGTGCGATTTTGTCGATTCCAAATTTTATGAATTGGATAGTCTGGATTTTGCAGACGGAGATGGGGAGCATACTGCATTTTGGATGCCGATCGAGCGCTTTCGATCGGGCGAATTGCGCCTAGTTCCAGAGCAATTTATCGACTACTGCGAAGGCAAATAACTCAACCAATACCAAAAAACAAATACCTGATATGGGGGAATTCAACCTAAAATATTTGCCGAAGAGGCGAGTTTCACCTGAAATATTTGCGATAACTAACAGGATGAATAAACCCGCCCCTTCCTTCCGCCCCCCGCATTACCCGGATCTACCTTACACTAGGCAGAGTCCGCAACAGCTCATAGAGCAAAGAGTTGATAAAACCGAGGGCGATAGCCCCCAGCAAAGCACTCCAAATTCCCCAGCGCAAGCGAAATCCATCCACTAGCCAAGCCGCCAATCCAAAGATAATCGCGTTGATAACAATTATCCACAAACCAAAAGTTACCAACACCAATGGAAAACCCAAAACCACAAAAAGCGGCCGCACCAAAGCATTCAGCAATCCAAAAACCGCCGCCGAAATCATAGCTTTTCCAAAAGTGTCAATATCTACCCCGATGGGCAACTTGGAAATGATAAAAAAGCTGACAGAAGTAACCAGCCAAGCAATTACCAGCGAAATGATATCCATGTGCCAATCTCCTTAAAAAAGCTAAACATTAAATCGGAACAACAGCACATCCCCCTCTTGTACAACATACTCTTTTCCTTCACTGCGAACTAAGCCTTTTTCCTTAGCTGCATTCATCGCGCCCGTAGCAACCAAATCTTCATAACTCACAGTTTCGGCCCGGATGAAACCCCGTTCAAAGTCCGAGTGAATAACCCCTGCAGCTTGCGGTGCTAACATTCCCGCGATAATCGTCCAAGCGCGAGTTTCTTTCGGCCCGCTAGTAAAATAAGTCCGCAAACCCAATAATTCGTAAGTAGCTCGAATCAGAGATTTCAAGCCCCCTTCTTTTACCCCCAGAGATTCTAGGAAATCCGTTCGTTCTTCCTCGGATAACTCCACCAATTCTGACTCAACTTGCGCCGAAACTATGACAACCTTAGCATTTTCTTTAGCTGCTACTTCCCGCACTTGTTCGACATAGCTATTCCCTGTTGCTAAATCGTCATCAGATACGTTAGCAGCATAGATAATTGGTTTGTTGGTCAGTAATTCCAAACCTTTAACTAATTCAGCTTCTTCATCTGTGAAATTGTACTGCCGCGCTGGTTTCCCGGCATTCAAAACCACCACTAATTTTTCTAGCACATCCACTTCGGCCTGAGCTTCCTTGTTGTTGCGGGCTAGCTTGCGAGTGCGATCGAGCCTACGTTCAATTTGAGCTAAATCTGCTAGAATTAATTCGAGATTGATAATGTCAATATCTCGGATCGGATCGACAGAACCCGCAACGTGAATAATATCGTCATTCTCAAAACAGCGGACCACGTGGACGATCGCATCTACGGCCCGAATGTGAGACAAAAACTGATTTCCCAGTCCTTCCCCCTGACTCGCCCCCTTCACCAAACCCGCAATATCCACAAACTCCATCCGCGTCGGGACAGTTTGCACGGAATTGGAAATATTGCTCAGCACCTTCAACCGTTCGTCTGGCACTGCCACGATACCCGTATTTGGCTCGATCGTACAGAAAGGAAAATTAGCAGCAGTCGCCTTGGCATTAGCAACCAGAGCATTAAACAAAGTAGATTTGCCAACATTAGGCAGTCCGACAATTCCGGCAGTAAGCATAGCTATTTAGAAACATATCACTGTTTCAAAATATCATAAGCAATAGCAATATATCTGACTTGTCCCTTCTAACTTCTACAGCTAAGCTTGAATAAATATCTAACTTGAGGTAGATGGCTCAATGGTTAACAAGTGGTTAAGCAAAGTAACGATCGCTGCGGGGCTGTCGCTGCCCCTGTTAGGGCTGACAGCAGCTAGCGTTTTCGCTCAGATGGTCAAAATTTCGGTGGTTAACAACAGCGGCCAGACGATGACAGCAGTCTATATGTCTCCTCCCGATAAGGAGACTTGGGGAGAAAACGAGCTAGAGGCCCCCATTCCCGATCGGGAAAAGGCAGATTTTGAGTGGAATCGAGCTGACTACGGTGGGTCGGAGGCGGGCTGTGTTTTCGATGTCAGGGCCGAATACTCTGATGGCAAATCCACTGATTTGGAGGCTGTTGACCTTTGTAAAGAGACTGCGCTCAACTTCAATTAATCGATAATTTAGGCAAAAACCGAGTTTTTTCAAGTCTGATATTCAACAAAATGATTGGGGACTTTGGAGAAAGCCGGTTTTTGCGATCGACCTCACAAACAATCTTAAATTGTGCGATCGACTAAAACATAATTTAAACAGGTTCCGGGATTGTCTGAGGAATAGGCTCCGGCACTGTCTGAGGAATTGGAGAGGGTACAGTTTCCGGCACCGGTTCGGGAATTGGCTGGGGAATTGGCGCAGGTACCGGCTCCGGTACTATCCCGGGAATCGGTTCGGGAACGGGGCCCGGCACTGGTGGCGATGCGGGTATAGTCGGCAGCCCCGGTTCGGTACTGGGAATCTGCGGGCCGGGAAATGGAGTAGGGTTGGGAAAAATCACGGCAATTCTATTAATAACTCAATACAATCATGCTAGATAAAAAACTGAAAATACAACATCTATCTAAATAGTGAAAATTTATTAAAGTTGATATTTTGCACGATTTTTAATCCGCTTTTTGGAGTAGACAAAAGCAACCGGGTTGATCTGTATTTGATTTTTTATGCTGACCGAAATCAATTTGGTCACAGGCTCACGGTACAGCCCGTGAACCCTTGAAAAAAGCGTAGCGTACTCATCACCTGCGATCGCTGCAGCCCGTGGGAGCAATTCTTTAATCTCAAATCTCAAATCTCAAATCGCCCAATCGATCGCCCTCCGAAAAGCCTTGCCAGCCTGTGGTTTGGCACGACACCTAGCCAAAAGTACAGGTTCTGTCCTGTACTTACGGCCAGTTGGGAGCAGGCCTTTTGGCTAATTTAAGACTCAACTAAAAGCTAGGAACTTTTTGGGGATTATTCTCTTACGATTGAACCTAGCATCTTACCAGTCCACGAGGTAAAGAATGAACACCCTAGAATATACATTGCGTTTTAAAGACAATTCGGTGCTGAAAGCTCGCCCACTCGACACATCACTATTATCTCCAGATCAAATGCTCAAGTACAAAGCCGGAGAGGAAATTTTTATCAGTGCGTACACCCCTAATTTGCAAGGTAAGTATATTCGGGTTTATCTCGATGAATTTGATATTCGTTCACCAGAAACAGCCCCAAAACAATATTACTGTTTTGGCGATGATGTTGAAATCTCCTTAACGGCTGTTCCGCGAGGTGAGTCAGTTGCTCAACAGTACCAGCCGGTACTGCCGCCGAAAGTTGATTTAAAAGTTCCTTACCACTCTCAGCTCAATAATTTAAAACGTCCTTCAGGGGCGTGTAATGTCACTTGCATAGCAATGGTTCTCAAGTATTATGAGGTGGATTCTCGAACGCAAGAAGATATTAAAAACGATGTACAGCTTGAAGATGTGCTGTTCCGAAAAACAGAAGAGTGGGATGAAAAGGAGGGTTATCCTCTCGCAGACGGCACTTGTACGCGACACATCCCCATTTATCTTCAGCGGCTTCTCCGGGAGTGGGGTCAAAAATATGGCAATGGAAAACTTCAGAATACTTACTTCAAAAATGTTACCTCTGAACAGGAAATAAAACAGCATTTAGCTAAAGGTAATCCTGTTGTCATTCACGGTTATTTTACAAATGGTCATATCATTGTCATCAAAGGTTATGACGATGCAGAGGGAGTTTGGATCTGCAACGATCCCTATGGCAAATGGCTAGGTTATCAGGGTGGATATGACAATAACGCTAGCGGTGGAGATGTTCGCTACACTTATTCCGACCTTCGAGCTGTTTGGGATGTGGGTGGCGAGAGTTGGTGTCATTTTCCCGTTCCCTAAGTAAGCCTTGATATTTGTAGTGTCGGGTCTCCTAGATTGATAGTATCAAAACAATCGCTCTTCTCAACCCGCCCTTTCTTTCACCTTGTAGTCGGTCACAACAACTTCCCTAAAGTTATGACGCAAATTGATGAAGTAGCGCAAAAATTGCTAGACCTTGATGAAGATACTCTCAAGGCACAGCTTGGGATTCGGCTTCAAGAAATAGGGCAAGATACAACCGCACGTTCTGCTTCTATTGAGAGTCTGGAAGAGGAGCTAAACGCAACTCCCAGAGGTTTTAGTTCAGATAGTCTTGCTTTGAAATTTGGCGACCAATTCTTCAAGAAATTCAATATCAAATCCTATGAGTTGATGTGCGGCGAACTGTTAGACCCAGAACTGATAGCCAAAATTCAGGCAAGCTACAAAGAAAACTCTGAGAAAGCAGCGACATTTTTAGCCCCAGCTTTAGCAAGTCAACTCAATTTACCTTTTTCGATCGCCATGATTGTTGCGGTATTGATTATCAAAACCCTGGTTTCGGCAACTTCTACAGTTGCCGAAACCACATCGGAAACGGTCTGCGAAATTTGGGGAAAAAATCTGCCTGAAGAGACAGATACATTTAACGGCAAAGAATCGCCAACAGCAAACAGTGTTGCACAACAGCCAGTGAATTAATTATAGAGCTTATGCTTCACGGTTGAATTGAAACATAAAATCCAAAAAGTAAGGATAAATCACGATGGAACGGGTGCTGGAAATCTTCCCTGATGGAAGTCTTTATGAAATGGAAGGCGAGGTGGCGGTAAAGGCGATCGCCACCGAAGGACAAGTTAAATTGCTTTCAAAAGCTTTGCGATTCACATTAGCTAAAACCTTTGGGATCGCTCCTCCCGATAAAGTTCCTCCTCAAGTTATGGAAATAGCCGCTCGCGGAGGGATGACAATCAATCAAGACGGGGTGAATTTGATTAAATCCTTTGAGGGAATGGAGGTAGAAGCCTATCTTGATGCTGTTGGCGTTTGGACAATTGGATACGGACATACCCAAGGCGTATATGAGGGAATGACTATTACGGAAGCACAGGCGGAAGAATTGCTGAGAAAAGATTTAGCAGAATTTGAAGGGTATGTGTCTGAGGCTGTGCAAGTTTCTATCAATGAAAATCAATTTTCGGCGTTAGTGTCTTTTACTTTTAATCTGGGGCCTGAAAATCTTTTTGATTCAACTCTTTTAAAGCTTTTAAACCAAGGAGACTTTCAGGGAGCGGGCGATCAATTCCCGCGATGGAATAAAGCAGGCAGTCAAGAATTAGAAGGATTGACACGGAGGCGGAAGGCTGAAAGAGCTTTGTTTTTAGGGGAAGATTGGACAGTTTTTTAGGTTTTAAACTGTTGTTTAAGCCTCCTCAATAAACTAGAGAACTTTAAAAACCATAAAAACTGAAGAAAAATATGGCTAACGCAACCGATTCGACTCGCTCTAATTTCCACGCATTACTTATAGGAATTGATTGTTACCTACCCAATAAATTATCTGACGGTAGTTACTACAAAAGCTTGAAGGGATGTGTACGGGATATTAACCACGTAGAAGCTTTTCTGAAAAATAGGCTCCAAGTACCCGAAACCCAGATTGTGAAGCTAACAGCTTCTAATAATGCTGACGCTTCAATTGAGCCACCGGAACCAAAAGAACTGTGGCCAACCTACGAAAATATGATAGCCAAATTTAAGGAAATTACCGAGAAGGCTCAAGCTGAAGACCAGGTGTACATTCACTACTCTGGTCACGGGGGACGTGCGGCGACGATTTACCCCAACCTGAAAGGAGAGGATGGAATTGATGAGTCGCTAGTTCCCACAGATATCGGCGATTCAAACGCTCGCTATCTCCGCGACATGGAGTTAGCAAAACTTCTACAAAATATGGTGGATAAGGGGTTAGTCGTTACAGTCGCTCTGGATAGTTGTCATTCTGGAGGGGCTGCGCGAAAGATTGGAGATGACTGTGATATTCGTCGTTCAGAAGGGGGCGCTGTTGACACAACGCCGCGACCCATAGAGAGTTTAGTGGGATCTGCGGATGAATTGGCTCAAACGTGGAAAAGCTTGGCACAAAACAACCACAATACTCGCAACGTTACAAGTAGTGGTTGGCTACCTGAACCCAAAGGCTACACTTTATTAGCTGCTTGTCGAGACAATGAGTATGCTTACGAGACAGATTTTGATGGCGAGCGTAATGGAGCGCTGACTTACTGGCTCTTGAGGTCTTTAGAGAAATTTGGAACAGGAGTTACTTCCAAAACACTTCACGATCGCATTTTCGCTAAAGTCCACAGTCAGTTTGAAAAACAAACACCGATGTTGCAGGGAAAAAGCGATGGCACTTTCTTTGGAAATAACTTGGTATCTACCCAGTTAACTGTACCAGTAATACAAGTAAATTTAGAAGAGAATCGGGTTCAGTTGAATGCTGGTCAAGCTCATGGTTTGCGTCAAGGTGCAGAGTTTGTCATCTATCCATCTCAAACCGCAGATTTCACACAAACCAATCAGCGATTAGCTTTGGTTCAAATTACACGACTCGGTGCGGTGAATTCTTGGGCTACTATTACCCAAATGCTAGGAGAAAGCAAGATAGAGGATATTGAAGATGGCGCTCCCGCTTTATTGCTGTATCCTCATGTCCAACTTGTCAGTAAAGTACATTTGGTATTGCCAGAAGAAAAAGACCAACCTTTAGGAATAGATGCAAAAGTTGCACTGCAAGCCGTTGAGTCTGCAATGCCAGAAGGCAAAGGTTGGGTGGAGTTAGTATCTGGAGATGAAGCTGCTGATTACCAAGTTTCTATCAACTCAGCAGGTGACTATGAAATTTTGGATCGCACTGGAATACCAATTTCTAATTTGCGACCTACTCTGAAAGTAGACAATCCTAATGCCGCAGTTAGTGTATTAAAACGTTTGGTGCATTTGTCTAAATATCACGCCACTATAGATTTGGATAACCACGATCCGGAGTCTCCTCTTAAAGGAAAGATCGAGGTAGAGTTATTTGCCTTACCAGATGACTACGTACCTGGAGATAAGGAAGAATTAAAACCATTTAACAATCCTGGCAACGTACCAACCCTTGATGTGGATCGATACAGTTATTTGATTATTCGCAACAAATCTTCCCTATTTCTCAACATTACGGTGCTGGCAATTCAGCCGGATTGGAGTATCATAAAAGGCTACCCAACTGGCGCACCCTTTCAAACTGTAGATCCTGGCAAGGAAGTCAAGTGGCGGATTAATACAAGCCTTCCCAACGGTTCCCAGGAAGGTACGGATATTCTGAAAGTTTTTGCCACAATTGATGGGACTAGCTTTGATTGGCTGGAACTACCCGCATTAGATAAACCCATTGAGAGTAGAAATCCAGATAGAGCGACTACTCCATTAGCTAAATTTTTGGCTGCTTTCTTTGCTAGCGAAGATGCTCCTCCCACAAAAAATGTCAATTCTGCGGCTTATGCCAGTGAAGAATGGACAACAGACCAGGTAACGCTTGTTGTAAAAAGAGGTGTAAGCAGCCAAAGATAATTTTCAAAGCTTAGACGTAAAACTGTTTTTTAAGTGCATCTAAATTGTAAATTATTTAATCAATTATAAGATGCACCTTCGCTTTTTTGTAAATAAAGGTGAGGTAAGGCAATGAGTTGGAGCCCAGATAAAACAAATTTCGATCGCAACATAGCAGTCGTTATAGGCATCGACAATTATCAAAATGGAATTCACCCACTGAAAACAGCCGTCAATGATGTTAGAGCGATCGCAGATATTTTAGAACAAGAATATGAGTATCAAGAAGTAATCAGACTATTTTCCGAGCATGGCGAAGCTACATTGGCAGAAATCAATAAACTATTGTTTGAAACACTGCCCAATGAAGTTAAATTGACGGAAGGCGATCGCTTACTATTCTACTTCGCTGGACATGGCATTGCACGTAATAGTGAAGATGGGCCAGCAGGAGCTTTAATTCCTCAAGATGCCAAGTTAGGAAAGTGGGAGACTTATCTACCCATGCGGAAGTTGAATGAAGCACTTTCTAAACTCGATTGTCATCATTTATTAGTGATTTTAGATTGTTGCTTTGCTGGGAATTTTCGCTGGTCGAGTAGTAGAAATGTTATTTCCGCTTTAGAAACTATTCACAGAGAGCATTACGATCGTTTTATTCGGTATCCAGCTTGGCAAGCCATCACCTCTGCTGCTCATAATCAAGAAGCCCTAGACTATACTGATGAGCGAGGAATAGATAAAGATTCTCTGCATTCGCCTTTTGCTAAAGCCCTAATTAATGGGTTGAAAGACATGAAGGCAGATTTAACTGGGGATAAGGTGATTACAGCCCCAGAACTTTATCTGTATCTGCGCGATAGTTTGATCGGTAAAGATGGCTATAGCGAATTACAAACTGCTGGACTTTGGCCTTTACAAAAGCATGACAGAGGGGAGTTTATTTTTACTTTACCAGGTTTTGTGCGAGAAAAATTAAAGCCTGCTCCCCCACTGGATGAAAATAACAATCCCTACCGAGGTTTGCAATCCTTTGACGAGCAACACGCACGTTTCTTTTTTGGCAGACAACAGCTAGTTAACCAATTATCGGTTCGAGTGTCTCGACCAGTATCTCAACCAGAACAACAACTGACAGTTGTTTTAGGAATATCGGGTTCCGGTAAATCGAGCTTAGTAAAAGCTGGGTTGATTTCTGATTTACGAAAAGCTACCAACTCATTCGATATTACTCTCATTTATGCTTGCATAATTACTTTGGCAATTTTGGAAGTTAATCCTGATATTTCTCTCAAATTTCTGCCTATAAGCTACGCACATCAATGGGAGATTTTAGAACCAATGCGTCCGGGTGAATCCCCCTTTGATGCCTTAGCAAAAGCAATTCTTCCGCTCGTGGAAACTCAAGATAAGTTAGCTGATAACTTAAAAGAAAATCCTGAACATCTTAGCTTGTTTTTATCTACTTGGAGCCAAACCAATCCAAATCGCAAACTCTTACTGGCAATTGACCAATTTGAAGAGTTAATCACAATGAGTCGCCAGGTAAATCCTGCTAACAACCAATCTGAAGAAAAAGAGGATATTCAGAAGCAGTTTTTAGCCTTGCTTGTCAACGCTCTAAAGAAGTGTCCGCAACTTCATATTGTGTTAACTTTGCGTTCTGACTTTGAGCCTCGGTTTATTCAATCTGCGCTTAAAGAATATTGGACAGAAGCGCGTTTCCCAGTGCGAGCTATGAATTTGGATGAGTTACGGCAGGCAATTGAGCAGCCAGCAGCTGAAATGGCATTATATTTCGAGCCAGCTAACTTAGTGAATCAGCTGATTGATGAAGTGAGTCAAATGCCGGGAGCTTTACCGTTGTTATCATTTACCCTCAGCGAACTTTATATTAAGCTGCATCAAGCATGGGTAAAAGATGGTAAGCAAGAACGTGCCTTAACTGTAGATGAAGAATTTTACAAACAGGGTGGTATTGCGGGTTCTTTGAGTCGCAGAGGCAATGAAATCTATAATAGTTTACCGGATAATGCTCACAGAGATACGATGCGTCGAGTAATGCTGCGGATGGTGGCGATCGAAGGTGGGGAACCAGTACGGCGACGGGTGCCATTATCAGAATTGAATTACGCCAACAAGCAAGAGCCAACCCAACTAGATGAGAAAGAAAATCAGCGAGTCAAAGTAGTCCTAGAATCTCTTGATAAAGCTCGCCTTGTTGTTAGTGGACAGGAAACGGGAGAACCTTATGTAGAGCCTGCCCATGATTTCTTAGTTAAAGGGTGGGATAAATTACAGAAATGGCAAGAGGAGGAGCAGGAAAATTTGCTTTTGCAACGGCGACTGACACCTGCTGCTTTGGATTGGAAAGAGAAGGAACAGCCCCCAAGTTTGTTAGCAAAAACTGAACCTTTTTTAACGAGTTTAGACAAGAAGATCGATCTTACGCAAGACTGGTTAAAACAAATCCAAGAGAAAGATATCCAACAACTGCTGCAAGAGGCAAGAGTGCGGTTACAAAGCACTACCTTGGAATACAAAAGCCAGGAACAACCATCAACTTTTTTAAATAAGACTAAACCTTTTTTAAATTTGTTAGACCAAACATTCGGCTTTGCTGAAGACTGGTTGAGCAAAGTCAGACAGAAAAATACTCAAGAAAATCCGCGTGAAAAGAAGGCACAGTTTCTTTGGAATGGGAATCCTTATCTTGATGTCTTAAGAAAGACTCTTAAATCTCGCGACTACTGGTTTAACCAAGTGGAAGCTGAGTTTGTGCAGCAAAGTATTTGGCAGAGGCGCAGAAATGTTAATTTGCGTTGGGGAATTGCAACTGGAGTAATTCTGGGATTGAGCTGGTTAACTGTTTGGGCTTTGAGAGAGCAAAGAATAGGTGTAATTGGTCAAATAAACACTGCTAGGCAATCCTCAGAAACTGGCTTACGCTCAAATTATCTAACCCTAGACACTTTGATTCAGAGTTTACAGGCTGGCCAATCCAGTAAACACTGGCTGTTGCGAGTAGCGCCACCTGACTCACAGCTACAAAGTCAAATCGTTGCTACCTTACGTAGGGCTGTTTATCTCAACAAAGAGCAAGAACGTTGGCAACTCCCTCCCGATGAAGTGGTACAGGATACCCTTGTCAGCCGGAATCGCAAGCTATTGTGGGCTACTACAAAAAACAAAGATACTATCTGTGTCGGAGACATAAACAATAGGCAATGCAACAAAATACCAACAACTCTTGGCTCAGTGATTGATGCCAAGTTTAGCCCTGATGGTACAAAACTAGCGTTAACCAGTGAGAGTTTTCGAGGAATCTATCTATGGGACTGGGAAAACGGACATTTTTATCAATCATCAAGGCTTCCTGGTGCTGTAACAAGCATCAGTTTCAGTCCAGGTAGCAAAACACTGGCTTTCATTAGTAATTATGTCGTGTACTTGTGGACTTGGAACAATCCACAACCATATCAACTATATCCATTAACAGACTCACAAGTAAAGGCTCAAGGGATTACTTTTAAAAAGGATGGCAATTTACTGGTAGCTACCAGGGATACCAATGGGACGGATCTCTTTTTATGGAACTGGAACTATCGATACAATAAATTCACAGGCCCAAGTAAGTTCACAGGTGAGTTTTCTCAGTTTCCAGTTGATGATGTCATCATTAATCCCAATGGTGAGAACTTGGTAATTACCTTTGGGTCGGAACGAACAGTAGGACAAATTAGTCAGTTTTGGAATGTAGGAAAACGCACTCCCAAAGAAGAATTAGGTCAGGTTTTTAGAGTGAGTTATAGCCTCAATGGCGAACAATTAGCTATCACAGATTATGACGGCACTGTTCGCTTGTTAGATGGGTTTGGCAACCGAGTAACTGAATTAAAAGGTCATCAAGGCTTAGTCTCTAGTTTCAGTTTTAGCCCTGATGGTAAGCAATTCCTCACGGCTGGAAATGACAATACTATCCGTCTATGGAACCTAGAGAGTGAATCATTGAGCCAACCACAAGAAATGCAAAACTTAGTTCAGGCAATAAGTTTTAGCCCTGATGGTAAGAGATTAGCAACTTTAGAAGAGGGGAAAATTCACCTACGAGATTTATCATCAGGCCAAGATTTGAAAAATTTATCTCCGAAGTATAGCCCAGAAAGTAAATTGATTTTAGCTCCTGACGCTAAGCAAGTGGCAATCATTCAACCTAAAGACATTCGTTTATTGGATTTGTCATCAAACCAAGAACAAAAGCTTCTAGAACATGATGAATCAGTAAACAGCGTAAGTTTTAATCCTGATGGGACAAAATTAGCAATTTTTGAGGGAACTTCGGACTCGCCAAATTCTTTGCGCGTGTTGGATTTTAAACGCAAACAAGAGAAAAAATTTAATTGGGATGAAGGCTTCATTCAAAGCGCAATTTGGAAATCCGATACCAAGGGAGAAAAACTGTTAGTAGCTATGGCTGATGTTATGTCCACCTACGGTAGTGTTGCCATTTGGGATTTCTTTTCTCGTAAACAGTTGGCAATTTTACGTCTGGGAAGATTGAGAGTTAGAGATATTGACAATATTAGCTTTAACAATGATGGCAGTTTAGTCGCCATTAAAGCGGGACAGACTATGATCTTATGGGATTTGCAAAGCAATCAGTCTGTTGATTTTAATTTAAGTTCTAACGAAACTAGCTCTGATGACAATACTAATCAAGTAAAGTTTGGCGAAATTAGCCCCGACGGTAGTGTCATAGCTACTATTGACGAAAAAGGTAATGCTAAGTTGTGGCATTTGGGAGGATTTGACAATTTATTAACCAAAGGTTGCACTAGAGTACGCAAATATCTAGCAACCTTTAATGAAACAGACAGCGATCGTCATGTGTGTGATGGGATCGAAAATTCTCGCCCTTAGAGTAATATTAAGCTTTCTAAGAGGGACATTCATTATTCCAGCCAATGAGACGAGCAGGAGTGCGATCGCCCTTCCCAACCACAACCAATAGAAATAGCGATCGCACTCTCTATCTCCCTTAGAGGATGTTTTAAAAGTCCAGGAAGGTATAATTTAGCCCTTCTGATTGGGCTTAGCTGAGACGATCAATCAAGGTTTGGGCCCATACTTAGATGCTTCTTTGTGCCAACTATGAGGTCAAACGACTCTTTTAAAACATCCTCTAACCCAAGAGTCGTATAAACAAAAGCCGATCGCCCTCCAAGACGCGATGGGGCGATCGGGCGGAGTAAAGGCCGATATTATCGAACAGATTGTATTGACTCGAAAGCAGGTCTTGGCTGAAAAAAAAGCCGCAGACTGTGGTATGATTTTGTGCTGTAACTGAAACCACAGCCCCTAGACAAACCATAAGTAAAGCAGTAGCCAGGATTTTCAAATGTTGGAGTATCATACTTAAGCAGTCGATGTTAAGTCATTTTAGAGAAGTTTGAAATTGAGACGGTGTTGCTTGTGGGCGATTGCAACGAAACAGGAAGCAGTCGATGCGATCGCGGAATTTCCAGCAATGGTTTCAGCAATTAATAACGTCCAGTGAAACCTCAGCGGTTGCTATAATTCCAAATATTCAAATCAAGATTAAGCGTGTCACCAGCAAACTCTCAACAACAAACGCCTCTATTAGATGCCTTGCGCGATCGCACAAATCAGCCACACGCCCCATTTTATGCCCCCGGACATAAACGCGGACAAGGAATCTCTCAACCCCTAATTGACTTATTCGGTGCGACAGTATTTCGATCGGATTTGCCGGAATTGCCGGAATTAGATAATCTCTTTAACCCAGAAGGTGCAATTGCCGAAGCTCAAGACTTAGCCGCCGCAGCTTTTGGAGCCCACTCAACTCGGTTTTTGGCTAACGGTTCGACTTGCGGAATTATCGCCGCCATCTTAGCAACTTGCGGCCCCGGCGATAAAATTATCTTGCCTCGAAATATCCACTCCTCGGCGATTTCAGGTTTAATTTTATCCGGTGCAATTCCAATTTTTGTCAATCCAGAGTACAACCCGGATTGGGATATTGCCAACAGCATCACCCCAGAAGCCACAGCCGCAGCATTAGAACAACATCCAGACACGAAAGCAGTAATGATAGTTTACCCAACCTATCACGGCGTCTGCGGGGATTTGCGGGCGATCGCCCAAATTACCCATCAATACAACATACCGTTATTAGTAGACGAAGCCCACGGCGCACACTTTAACTTTCATCCCAATTTGCCAGAACCGGCACTATCAGCCGGCGCCGATTTAACAGTACAATCAATCCACAAAACCCTCGGTGCAATGACACAAGCATCGATGCTGCACGTCAAGGGCGATCGCATAGATATCCAAAAATTAAATAGAGCATTGCAGTTAGTACAATCTACCAGTCCGAGTTACATACTATTAGCATCTCTAGACGCAGCCCGCCAACAAATCGCACTCCACGGCAAAGAGTTAATGGCGCAAACTTTACAGCTAGCAGAAAAAGCGCGATCGCGCATCAGTCAAATTCCCGGCTTATCAGTTTTAGAACTGTTAAATACACCGGGTTTTGCAGCATTAGACCGAACCAGGCTAACAGTAAAAGTATCAGATTTAGGAATCACAGGATTTGCCGCCGATGAAATTCTGCACTCTCAACTCGCCGTCACCGCAGAACTTCCCATGCCCCGACATTTAACATTTATTATCAGCTTGGGAAATACAGAAACAGATATCGACAATTTAGTTAAAGCTTTGACGATTTTAGAAGGAAGAAGGAGGAAGGAAGAAGGAAGTTCGGCAACGGATTCTGTAACGGATGTAACGGATGTAAAGGATAGAAGGAAGAAGGAAGAAGGAAGAGAGAAGAAGAAAGAGAGAAGAAGGAAGAGAGAAGAAGGAAGATTTGCCCAATCTCCCACTCTTCCACTCTCCCCCTCTCCCCCTCTCCTATCCCCCCGCGAGGCCTTCTTTTTCCCAGCGGAAACAGTACCCGCAGACAAAGCAGTCGATCGCCTGTGCGCCGAACTCATCTGTCCCTACCCCCCAGGAATACCAGTCCTGATGCCCGGTGAAATCATTACCCCAGCAGCCGTTGACTACCTGCAACAAATCCTTGCCGCCGGCGGAAAAATCACAGGTTGTAGCGATAGAAACCTCCAAACTCTCAAGGTTGTGCGACAGTAAATATTAAGGCTTGGGGGAAATTGGGAGAATTTCTACTTCTTCCACGAGTTCCAACTGCCGTCTTGCTTCAATCAAAAATCAAAAATCAAAAATATAACTATGCTTTGGCCCTACGTCACTCCAGGCATCCCGGATGACTTATTTGAACGTTTACCGGGAATTCCCATGAGTAAGCGAGAAGTCCGACTGCTGTTAATCTCCCACCTGCGGCTGCAAGCAGATTCAGTCGTGTGGGACATCGGTGCAGGTACTGGTACGATCGCCGTAGAAACAGGTTTGCTGTGTCCCAAAGGTCGGATTATTGCCGTCGAAAGGGACGAAGAAGTAGCAAGCTTGATTCGCAGAAATTGCGATCGATTCGAGCTCAACAACGTAGAAGTCATAGAAGGCAGTGCCCCGGAATGCCTGGAAAACCTGCCCCAACCCCCCCACCGAGTCTGCATCGAAGGAGGTCGCCCCATTAAAGCCATTCTCCAAGAAGTCTGGCGGTACTTGCAACCCCACGGTAGAGTTGTCGCCACAGCCTCGAATTTAGAAAATCTTTACGCCCTTTCCGAAGGGTTCGCCGAGTTGCAAGTCCGCAACATCGAAGTAGTCCAGTCCGCCGTCAACCGCTTGGAGACTCGCGGCCTCAGCCAAACCTTTGCCGCCGTCAATCCCATATTTATTCTCAGCGGCGAAAAGCTGGATTAGAAGTTAGTTGACAGTTGACAGTTGACAGTTGACAGTTGACAGTTAACAGTTAACTTTAACCTGGTTCCTCGGCAGATCCTGGGAATACATACCCAATGCCCCATGCCCTATGCCCTATGCCCATTCCTAAATGTAATTCTTAATCTTTTTTAAGTTCACTTAACCTTCATACTTAGAATAAGGGCGACCATAGCTGGATTGACCCCCTGAGTTGAGATTTTGGATCATCGCCAGTTGAGTATTCGGCTTGGCTGTGCAAGGGAGGAAACCGTACCCTAACAATCCTTACATCCTTGCGTCGAATGACACCGCCCAAAAACGGGTACAAGCCGCCGACAATCGTCGTGAACCACCCAAAATTTTAGACCAAGGTTCAATCTCCCAGATTCATCTGTGGAGTAAATGTAGAATCTAAAATCTAAAATCTAAAATCTAAAATCGAATGATCCACCGCCGTCTGCAAGAGAAATTCATTTTATGCCTTGGTCTCGTATCCTGAGTGGAATAGTTGCGATCGCCCTTGCTTTGGGAATGATTATTATGGGCGGATGGTACTTCACCGTCGGCTTCGGGATCATCGTCTACCTAGGTCAATTGGAATATTTTCAATTAGCCAGGGCTAAAGGCATTGCACCCGCTGCCAAAACTACTTTAGCCGTCAGTCAAGGGCTATTAATTACTGCCGCCCTAGCGCCGGAACTCGTAGATGCCATGTTCCCCTTAGCGGGAACCTTAATTTGTTTCTACCTGTTATTCCAGCCTAAATTATCGACGATCGCCGATATTGCCTCCTCAGTTTTAGGATTGTTCTACGGCGGTTATTTGCCCAGCTATTGGGTACGGCTGCGAGTCGGCCTCGACCCAGGGAATCTTGCTACAACCCAACTTTCGCAAGCAGTAGCAAGCAATTTGTCGGTTAACATTTACCCGTCCCCGTCTTGGACAAATTCCAGCCACATATCTTTAGGATTGACTTCGCTGCTGCTGGCTTTCTTCTGCATCTGGGCCGCTGACATTGGGGCTTATTTTGTCGGCAAATTCTTCGGGCGCACTAGCCTATCCCACATCAGCCCCAAAAAAACCGTTGAAGGTGCCGTATTTGGAGTTTGCGGCAGCATCGCCGTGGCAGCCGCTGGGTCTTGGTATTTACACTGGCCGGGGTGGCCGTATACTGGGGCTGCTTTTGGTCTGTTGATTGGGGTTGCTAGCCTGTTGGGAGATTTAACTGAGTCGATGATGAAGCGAGACGCCGGCGTTAAGGATTCGGGACAGTTGATCCCCGGTCACGGTGGCATTCTCGATCGCACCGACAGTTATGTTTTTACCGCCCCCTTAGTCTACTATTTTGTGACTTTACTGTTGCCCGCGATCGACTCTTTTTTAATTAATCGGTAATTGGGAATTGGGAATTGGGAATTGGGCATGGGGAATTGGGCATGGGGAATTGGGCATGGGGTATGTATTCCCAGGCTATACCGAAGAACCTGGTTAAAGCCAACAGTCAACTGTCAACTGTCAACAGTCAACTAACTAAGGCAAAACTCTAATTCCTCCCCGACACACAATCTCCCCCTGACTCAAAATCAATTCTTCAATCTCAACTTCCGGCCCAAAATCAATTTTAAAACCATTGAAATCACTGCTCTTTAATTCTCCATCCATTTTGATTTCTGGTGATTCAAACATCAATTCGCGACCGCTGGCTATCCGCAAACCCGTCCGCAATACCAAAGGCATTTGCCTACCGCCAGCGCGCAAAATTGCAGCCGAAAGCGTCAACAAACCCGCCTCAATTGCAATCTGCGAATTTTGCAACTTCAGCGACTGTTCCCTATCTGTCAGTGGCAGCATTGGCAGCAAAAATTCGCTTAAAGCATCAGCCAGCAAAGGCGCTTTCAGCGACGCATTCAAATCCGCTTGGCTAAGCCTCAAAACGCCTGCCACGGGAACGGATTCCAGGAGGCGCAGGGGTTTGCCTTTGAGAGCTTGACCGAGGTTGATGCGAATGCCGCAGCCCTCTATCGCAACTTCAGTTAGGTGTAGTCCTTTATACACAGCACCGCGAGCTGCCGCCGTGACTTTGGGGATCGCACCGCTGAAGATTTGTCGATCGCTCCCCTCAATTTTCACCTTCAACTCATCCACCTGCTGAACTTGCGATCGCAGCCACAACTGCACAGCCGGAGACAGCACTGCGCTCGCGATCCGGCTGCCTGGACTCGCCGAAGGTCTCCCGGGTTCCTCGCCGAGATTAACAGTCCCACCAGAGCCAGCAGCGCCATCTCTATTGTCAAATTGAAGAGAGTTTCGATCGACAGTCATAAACAATTTCAGAATATAAACCTTAATATTCAAGCACATAAATTTAACTAGAACTTGCACATCCAGCCTCAAAAATCCGGTTTCTGCACAAATATACGGCTATCAACCTCTGATTTTCGTGAGAAACCGGGTTGATGAACACAAGTCCGATTAACTCCAAAATCAAGCATCAATCTGGCATCAGCAAGGCCAGAAGCAGAAAAATTCTCACCTTTGTCCCCTTGGGATATTGGGGTAGTTCACGAGTTGTGCGATCCCGATGAAAAATTCGCGATCGAGCGTATAAATTTAACCAGGAGTACGGGATTTATGGTAGTGTTGGTTTATGGTCGGGTCAGACCCACACCTTTCAAACCAGCCGCAAACCAACGGTGCAAACCTGTGCCTGCAGCGAGTCTTTTCGTCGTAGTTTTTGCACAGCATTCAGGGTAATGCCATCAGGACAATCTGCACCGGGCACAAGGACAATCTGCACTCTTGCCGGGCGTCCTGTAATAATTGGTCAGCATTATAATTTATTCCCAACCAGGAATTGAGCATTGCTAGTACGGTTAATCAATTAACCGTGTCGTGTTTCCTCCCCACCGTTCGCTCGTTGGGGATTTCCACACTCCCGTCATGTCTGATGAAAGGCTGCAAAAAATCCTCGCCCAGTGGGGCATTGCCTCTCGCCGTCTTGCAGAACAGATGATTGTAGCTGGACGAGTCCGAGTTAATGGCAATATTGTTCGCTTAGGAGAAAAAGCGAATCCCGATCGCGATCTCATCCAAGTCGATGGAGTCCCGGTGAAACCAACGGATCGACCCGCAAAGGTCTATCTGTTGCTCAACAAACCGGCAGGCGTAGTTTCTACTTGCAGCGATCCAAGGGCCCGATCGAAAGTTCTCGACTTGCTGCCACCCCAACTGCGCTCGGGTCAAGGCATCCACCCCGTAGGACGCTTAGATGCGGATTCCACCGGCGCCCTCTTGCTCACCAATGATGGTAAGCTGACATTTTGTTTGACCCATCCGCGTCACTCGATCGCCAAAACTTATCAGGTTTGGGTGAGCGGCGATCCCCCGGAACCCATACTACAAACGTGGCGTCAGGGCATCATCTTGTCCGGCAGAAAAACTTTGCCCGCGAAAGTTAAAGTTCTCGATCGCGCGCGAGACCAAACTCTGTTAGAAGTCATTCTATCAGAAGGCAGAAACCGACAGATTCGGCGAACGGCCGAACAGTTGGGATATCCCGTGGTGCGCCTGCACCGCACAGCCATCGGCCCGATTCAATTGCAGCGGCCCGGTTCGCCAATATTGCCACCCGGCTGCTGCCGACCCCTAGAAGATGCGGAAATTATTTATTTATGGAATCTAGTCAACCTAACATCAATAAGCGTGCCAGTAAATTCCCAGGAGCACAGCATATGACAAAGAATTTATTGTTTTTATTCTTCAAAACCACTAAGCAGAAACTGCACTCCCAAGAGCCAGAAACAGCTCAGAAGAAGCTAGCGGAAATAGGAACTCAACTCCGCCAGTACCGCGAACAGCAGTCGATTTGTTTGGACAAAGTAGCCGTGGTAACAATGATTCGGCGGAATCTACTGCAAGCCATCGAGGACGGTCAACTAGACCAACTTCCCGAACCCGTCTACACTCAGGGTTTGATCAAGCGCTACGCTGAAGCAATGGGTTTGGACGGAACTCAGTTTGCCGACTTTTTCCCGATCGAACCGCCACCCCGATCGAGAACCAAGCTATCCTGGCAAGATGGGCCTCAGTTGCGGCCGATGCACCTCTACCTCTTTTACACATTTCTAATTATCTGTTCGGTCAATGTCTTATCTCAGTTGATGAGCGGTTCTGTTACCGCAAAAAACGGTGCCGGAACCGAAGAACTAGCACTTGGGCAGCAAGAAAAAGCTCGTTTAGCTGCTGAGGCATCAAGACCCTCACAAAATCAGAAACCGGATAGTTACGAGGCTGTCGAAGCAGTAAGAACCGGTCAAAATTTAAATAAATCTGGCAATAAACCAGTAATGGTTAGCGTCACTTTTAAAGCAGAATCGTGGATGCAGGTTGAAGTCGATGGTAAAACAGAGTTTGAGGGAACTTTGCCGACCGGGACTGTTCGCACCTGGGAGGCTCAAAAGCAATTAGTAGTGGTAGCAGGTAACGCCGGCGGGGTAATGGTTGCTCTTAATAACGGACAGGCCGAACCACTCGGAGATCCTGGAGTCGCCAAAGAAGTTGTTTTTAAAGCAAACGAACTCAAGCCTTCAGCACCGCCCAAGAATGAAGGTTGAGTGTTAATTGGTAATTGTTAATGGGTAATAGGTAATAGCGGGCAGTCCACAGAGTTTAATTAGAATGTCCGTCTTGATGCACTAATTACCAATTACCAATTACCAATTCTATCAAACCCGGTTGCATCGGAATAGTCAAATCCAGTCAACAGTCAACCACGGATGGTGCAACCGGAATTGATCTAATTCATCTGCGTTAATCTGTGTTTATCTGCCTGTCTCTGCGGTTTAAAAAAGAGAATTTCTTCACCGCAGATGACAAGGGATTGACGCTGATTCACGCAGATAAAGAGTAGAGAGATAGGAAGAATTCCGATGCTAACAGATTTGATATTACCCATTAACAATTACCAATTACCCACTGCCCACTACCCCTTACCGACGATCAATGTTTATTAGGAGCGCGCCCGCAGATGTAAGTCATAGTTTTTAGCCGATCCCTCACATCCCAATTCAAAGCTTCGGGTCGATACCGCCAGCCCCAATTTCCCTCTGGTTTCCCCGGAAAATTCATCCGCGCGTCAGTATCTAAACCCAACAAATCTTGAAACGGCACAATTGCCAAATTAGCAATAGAAATCCAGCCCATGCGGATTAAAGACCAGTGAATGCCTTGGGGATCGATGCAGCCCAAATAACGCAAAACCTCATCTCTTTCGTAGTGTTGCAGTTGATTGAACCAGCCGACAGTCGTGTCGTTGTCGTGGGTGCCCGTGTAAACTACGCAGTTGCGATCGTAGTTGAAAGGCAAAAAAGGATCGCCAGGGCCCGCGCCAAAAGCAAACTGCAAAATCTTCATTCCTGGAAACTCGTATCGATCGCGCAAAGCTTCCACTTCTGGAGTAATTACCCCTAAATCTTCAGCGATAATCGGCAAGTTGCCAAACTTCTCGTTAATTAGATCCAACAAAGCTGTTCCCGGCGCTTTAATCCACTCTCCCTCGATCGCAGTTTCTTGTCCGCGCTTCACCGCCCAGTAAGCCTCAAATCCTCGAAAGTGGTCGATCCGAGTCACGTCTACATAAGAGAAAATCGCTTCAAAACGCTGCACCCACCAGTCGAAATTAGTTGCTTGCAACTTCTCCCAATTGTATACGGGGTTGCCCCACAATTGACCTGTATTGCTGAAGTAATCTGGGGGAACTCCTGCCATTAAAGCTGCTTCTCCAGTGGCTTCATCCAAGCAAAATATTTCTGGATGAGACCATACATCGGCGCTATCGTGAGCTACATAAATCGGAATATCGCCAATAATTTTAATGTCCCGCATATTAGCATAGCGTTTCAACTCCGTCCACTGGCGAAAAAACTCAAACTGAACGTATTGGTAGTAATAAATCTCAGCATTTAGCTGCTGACGCCACTTCTCTACTGACTCTGGTTGTCGACGGGCAATTTCTGGTTCCCAATTGTTCCAGCTAACACCGCCAAAGTGATCTTTTAGTGCCATAAATAAGGCGTAATCTTCCAGCCAATTCTCTTTGCTTTGGCAAAAACCTGAGAATTCTTTTTGCTGGATCGGAGATGCTTTGGCTTTGAAGTTTTCGCAAGCTTTTTTGAGCAAAGGTACTTTCAGCGCGATCGCTCGATCGAAGTCTACATAATCCAGCGGAAATTCTGGCAAATTAGCGAAGTCTTCATCTCCGAGCAATTGCTGGTCCCGCAGCAGTTCTGGGTTGATCAGCAGCGGATTTCCCGCCATTGCTGAATAGCACGAATAAGGAGAATTGCCGTATCCTGTCGGCCCCAGCGGCAATACCTGCCAGTATTGCTGGTCGCTCTCTACTAAAAAGTCAATAAAGCGATATGCTTCTATTCCCATGTCTCCAATGCCAAATCGACTGGGAAAGGACGTGGGGTGGAGTAAAAGGCCACTCGATCGGGGAAAAAGCATAATCTATCTAAAGATATAGGAATTTAACATTGACAATTTGACCTCTCTTCCCTACTAATTAAACTTCGTAGTTTTGAGGGAGATTCTCAGGGCAAATTCTTTTGTGATTGTCTCATATTTTCTGCGATAACGTGCTTACCAAATATTTTTATAACACTCTACTCACAAGTCCTGAGTAGAAAGGAAAACATCACAATCTGAAGTTATGCGATCGCCCTGCTTTCACAGCTAGGTTTTTTTACCCAGGCTCGTTTGCTGCAACAAAGTATTTTGCTTGAGCGTACCCGGTTTCTGCTTAATCTTTAAATATACTTTTCTTTTGTTTTCGCCCCCTCTCTCTGCAGTCGTAAATTGCCCGCCAACAATCAGCCATCACTTAAGCAGAGCCAATGCACAAATTAGCCGGCTGTTTTGTATCTCAAAAAACAGCCGGCTGCGAAATTACTGGTGATAATGCTTAGTTCACGCTTGCTTGTTCAACAATTTCTGCACTTGTTTGAGAGCTATAGCGCCGACGTTGTAAGCAGCCCAGCCGCCCGCCAACAATACGGGCATCAATACTATTAGTATGCGGAAGTCAAAATCCATGAGTTCTCCTCCTAAAGTTTTTTAACAAATTCTCATAATCTATTTGTATCTCATTTTGTCGCCATTCTCCTGACTCTTTAACCAAATATTCGGGATACACAGGAGGACATCGCTCCGCAAGAATTGAGAGCGAAAGCGAAACTCCTAGGCGGGCGATCGGCATTCGCTGCACTAATTATCCCACAATCTGTTTGGCAATCCCTTCCACCACCTTAGTTAGAGGGTCGTTAGGGAACTGCAGCGCAAACACCCCCTTGCTGGCGAGCAGCATCATCTTGTCGCTGTGGGGCAGTACCCCTGCCACTGGGATTTTGTAAATACTCTCTACTTGCTGCTTCAAATCCTCGAAATCCAGCGATTCTGGGGCTTTATTAATCGTCATCAAAATCTTGGGAACTTCTAATTTGCGGGCCACATCTACCGTGACAGCCGTTCCCTGAAAATCTTGCTGATCCGGACGCAGAATCAGCAGCAGGATGTCGGAAATGGTGATGCTGAGGAGGGTTTCTTCGTTGAGCCCCGGGTGCGTGTCTATAAATAGGTAGTCTAAGTTCAAAACCTCGATCAGTTCTTGAAAGCCGTCGGTAAGCAGTCCCACATCGTAGCCTTCCCGTAAAACTCGCGCTATCTCCCCTGCTTTAATGCTCGAAGGAATCAGGTAGAGGCTGCCGTTACTGGCTAATTTTGGCAGTAGCGAACTCACATTGTAGGCCGTATCCGCGATCGGACACCGGCCCCACAGGTAATCGTTCAGGCAGCGATCCATGTTGCTCTCGCTGAAACCGAACAGCACGTGAATCCCTGGTGATTGAATGTCTGTGTCCACAATGGCGACCCGATTTCCGCCGCGAGCGATAATAGATGCCAGGTTTGCTGTCGTGTTCGATTTGCCAGTTCCGCCCCGGTAAGAGTGGACAGAGATGATTTTGGACATGATCTGCGTAGGAGGGTAAGAAACTGCGAGAACCCATTATGATGCAATTCTCGATGATGCAGTCGAGTTGTCTCTCATTCTTCCTTGCCCCCCAAATCCTCCTTATCTGTTAAACTATCAATTTTTTCATCTTTTATCATCTTTTGGGCGCCCCTGCGCTGCCGCATCTGTTTGGCTTTGGTTTGCAAATCGCTGAACTCGTCATGTTTAGTTTCGGCTGAACTAGCACCGCCGCCCGCATCGCACGCAGCCGTTTTTGAGCTGTTTTCCGATTCAGTCACGGCGGCGCGCTGCTTCTGCTGTTTGGCTTTTTCCTGCAACTGAGCTAGGTATTCGTCTGTCTGACTTTCGACCTTGGGAAGCTCTGGGGTACTTGCAGTTATTTCTTGGGGTTCGGAAGGTGCTTTTTCAGAGGTTTCTTGTTTGCTAATCCTCAGTTTATCTTTCTTTTGCTGCAATTCTTTAAAGAAATCAGATTCTATGATTTCTGCGACTTGCTGTTCTTTTTTGGCTTGGTCTATTTCGATTTTGAAGACTTGTTTAACTCGATCGCTAATTGCTTTCCCGTATCCGGCTTTATTAAATCTTTCTGCTGATACAATGCTACCGCCAGTTAAGATTAATGCCAAGGCTGGCGCTGCCACAGGCACCCACCCTCCCAACAGAAAAATCCCAAAACTAATCGCGCAACACCCGGACAGCACTGCTCCGAATGTCACCGTCAACTTCGCTGGGTGAGCCATCCGCGATGCCAACGTTCCTCCGACCATTGACCATGCCGAAATCCACAGGATTTCTGCCCATTCCGGCCAAAACCACAACATCGGTCTGTTGTCTAAAACGGCACTCAAAATTTGGCTGACTACTTGTGCGTGTGCCACGATACCAGGCATGAATTGGTTGCTTTGCTGTCGCCCACTGTAAGGAGTATAAAAGAAATCTTTAACGGTTTCTGTGGTGTAACCGATGAGCACTATTTTATCTTTAACTAAATTCGGGTCAACTTTCCCTTCTAAAACATCGGTGATTCTGACTTGGTTTGCGACTTGCTGCTTGGAACGATAGTTAATTAATATTTGATATCCCCTGACATCGGCATTTTTGTATCCTCCGTCATTGCTTGCGAGTTGTTTTAATTGGGTTTCTCCCAGCCATAAAGATTGATCGGGTGCCAGTTTGGGATAGATTTTTTGCCCTTGCAGGTAGCGGAGTGCTAGCTGGAGGTTGAAGGAATATAAAACTTGAGAATCGTCATTGCAAAGATGTTTTTGGGCCGAGGAGTTGCCCTCAATTGTCGGTGGTTTCATAAATAATAAAGCCCTGCGGAGTATGCCACCCGGATCGACTCCGAAATCTGCAAATCCCACCCGGTTTTCTGGCAGCCCCGGCGCAGGCGGAGAACCTGGATTGTCGGGGTTCCCGTCGGTGACTAAACATACCCCGATAATGCGATCGCTTTTTTGTAAAATTTTAGTTAATTCCTCGCGCCCGTCTCCTAATGGTACGTCTCGCAGTACATCTAAACCGATGACTGCCGGCTGCATTTTGTCGAGTTTTTGTAAGATTTCAGCTATTTTGCGATCGGATATTGGCCACTCTTTCAGTTTCTGAATGTCTGCTTCGGTAATCCCCACAACTAGCAAACGCGAGTCTGGCTGTTCATCGGGACGCCACCTCACCATTTGGTCGTAAGCGCTTAATTCTACTGGTTCGAGTATTCCTAGCTGTCTGGCCCCCATCAAGGATAATGTTACTGCCGCGCTGGCAAGTAATACAGACTTAGCCAACGCTAGTGATGGTTTATACATTTGACTCAATTGAGCCACTGTCGATCGAATGTTGTTAGATATTTTACTCATTATCCCAGCATAAAAGTTTGACTCGTTTCTGGAACAGCAGTTGTTTCACATTTTCCGCCTGCTGGAGGCTTCCTCCATCTTAGAACACTCGGAAACTGCGACCACTTTGTTACAAAAATTTACAGTACATAGCGAGCAACTGTATCCAATGATACTTGCGGCCTAAGCAACCTGATTTTTCCGACAGAGAATCCCCTTGCCGCTCGAATTAATAAATGTTATTGATGATATGTCAAGGTATAAATTGTGTATCTGCGCCCTCGACTAGCAGCTCAAAAATATTTGTCGCCATCAGCCAATGCCTGTGTTTGGAATTATAGTGAAAGGTACAACAAAATGAAACGTTTTCTACATCGGGCTACACTTGCGGTCGCCGTATCTGCGATCGCAGCTACCGTACCCAGTTCACTTACACCGATGCGCGCACAATCTCAGCCGCTTCTACTGAGTCAAAATGTTAATTTCAAGCCTCCCGACGTAACAGCCCCGGCCGGCAGACAAGGAGGGACACATCGTGGCAACAAGCTTTGTCCAGCGGGTTTATCTATTACTCCTTTAGTGCCTCCAACTAATATCGGTTTAACCCTAACAGATTCTCCCACAATTTTTGTCTATATTCCTAACACCTCGCCCGAAATAGAGTTTACTTTGCTCAACGAAAAGGAGGACAAAGTGGTCTACGAAAAAACCTTTAAACTAGACAAATCCGGGATTGTTGGAGTTAGTATTCCGGCTACCGTGGACAACAACAAATCCCTTGAAGTTGGCAAGCGATACGTATGGTCATTTTCGATGGTTTGCGACCCCGATGACCGGTCTGCGGATTTAGTTGTTAAAGGGTTCGTACAGCGAATTGAACCGCAGGCAACTCTCAAGAGCGATTTGGCAAATCCCGACCCCATGACTAGGCTCAACGTTTATGCTCAAAATGGGATTTGGTACGAAACTCTCGCTACTTTAGCCCAAATGCGGCGTCAGACACCGGGGGATGTGAAGCTGACAGCTAAGTGGACGCAATTATTGCAGTCCCAAGGACTGGAATCTGTTGCAGCTCAACCACTGGTTGCGCCTCTTTAAATCTCGCTATTTCGGGAAATTTTGTCGGTCTGTCGATGGCGATGTGAAAATCGACCCATTTACTTGATCGCGCCCGGGGCTAAAACTCCGGGTTAACATTTAGAGATACGCTCTATAAATATTTCTACAAGTTGGTGAAAAAATGAAACGTTTTATACATTTTACTGCACTGGCGATGACTGTATTGGCGATCGCCGTTACTCTCCCCAGTTTGCTGACACCGATGCAGGCTGTGCCTGCACCCATGCTGCTGAGTCAGAATGTTAATTTCACACCTCCCGATGTAACAGCCCCCGACAACAGGCAAGGGGGGACGCATCGAGGCTGTAAGTTACGGGATGGTTTATTCATTACTCCGTTAATACCTGAAAGCAATATTGGCTTAACGCTAACAGAGTCGCCAACATTTTTTGTATATGTTTCTCAACCGGCGGCTCAAGTAGAGTTTATTTTGCTAAACGCAGATGAATCCGAAGTAGTCTACGAAACTACTTTAAAAAATGACAAAGCCGGAATTGTTGGAGTTAGCCTTTCTGAGAAAGACAAGACAAAAAATATTGAGGTTGGTAAACGATATGTGTGGTCGTTTGCACTAGCCTGCGATCCTCTGGAGCGTTCGGGAGATTATATTGTTAAAGGATGGATGCAGCGAATTGAACCCCAGGCAAATCTCAAGAACGATTTGGCAAATCCCGACCCTATGGCTAAGGTGATTGCTTATGCTAAAAATGGGATTTGGTACGAAACTCTTGCGACTCTAGCCGAAATGCGGCGCCGCGCACCCGATGATTCGCGGCTGACGGCCGAGTGGACGCAATTGTTGCAGTCCCAAGGACTAGAATCGATTGCCACTCAGCCGCTAGTTCAGTCTTTTGAATAACGACTCTTGACCAATCACTGCTGAGTGTTTGCATAGTCAATTCTTCAATGATTCAATCCAGTGACCGAAAGCAGCCAGGGTACAAGCCCCCGTCTTTATCCTGGCACCACCAAAAAATAGTATCCGATAACAAGTCCCCGGATTCATCAGTGAGATCGCTTTCTTCAATTCTCAAATTCTTCAATTCTTCAATCCAAAATCTAAAATCTAAAATCTAAAATCGATTGATGGCTAATAACTTTCCGACAATTCTAGCTCTTGATTTTGACGGTGTGATTTGTGACGGACTAATCGAATATTTCCAAACCGCTTGGCGTACCTACTGTCAAATCTGGAAACCAGTCGAAACAGTGCCAGATCCAGATTTAGCTTTGAGTTTTTACCGAGTGCGGCCCGCCATCGAAACCGGTTGGGAAATGCCACTGCTGATCCGCGCGCTGCTGACAGGAATTTCCCCAGAGCAAATTTTGCTAGAGTGGCCCAATATAGTACCGCATTTATTGACCGAAAATAATTTAAAAGCGCAGTCTGTCGGTGCTATGTTAGACGGATTGCGCGATAATTGGATTGCTGAGGATTTAGCAGGGTGGCTGTCTTTGCACCGCTTTTATCCAGGGGTTGCGGATCGGTTGCACTCGTTGCAGGAGAGTTCGGTGAAAGTGGCGATCGTCACTACAAAGGAAGGTCGTTTTGTGCGAGAACTTTTGCAGCTAGCAGGGGTACAAATGCCGTCAGAGTTGATTTTTGGTAAGGAATACAACAAGCCTAAACACCAAATTTTGCGGGAATTTTTGGCCGCGTCTGGCAAAGATTCGACTATTTGGTTTGTGGAAGACAGGTTAAAGACTTTGCTGTCGGTGAAGCAGCAGCCGGATTTATCTCAGGTGAGGTTATTTTTGGCGGATTGGGGTTACAATACTTTACCAGAACGGGAATCTGTGGCTCAAAATCCACCAGTTCAATTGCTTTCTCTGTCCCAGTTTGCCGGAGATTTTGCAGATTGGCTGCCGATCGACTGTTGATGTTAGATTTGTTTACAGTAGTGATTTTTTTTCGCTTTTCAGAGTCAAAAAAAATCACAAAATTTTACATCTTTTTTGTTGACTTTTGCGGCGTAGACATGGTATTTTAGTATAATGGGATGGTGGCAAAAATAATATTTTTGCTACCATCCCATTATACTAAAATAAATATAACAGAAATCCCTCATAAAAGCAAGGCGATAAACAAAAAAAAATGTTTTTTTTATAGACTATTGCAGGTACTCTTGACATCAAAAATCGGGTTTTTTTACTATTTATGCGGGCTGGTACGAAGTATTTTAGTTGCTCAAACCGCGTGGATGACAAAAAACCAAGCTTCGGAACCCAAAAATTGAAAAGTGTTTTGATAATTTCTCAGCTTGAAAGCTTTCTAATATTGAGACTTAAAACCCATGCTGGATTTAACTAAAGCAGCCAAGGCAATGCAGGGAATGAGCCAACATTTGAATGTGGAAGCGGCAGCCGCTCGCCAGCGTTTGGAAGTGGCTCAGAATTTGCTGGTAAAGGCTGCAGGCGAACAGGAAAAATTGGTGGAATTGCAAGAGAATTGGCGAGATCGCACTTTATTTAATGCTGCCACCCCGATCGAGCCATTGTCCGATCGCACCTACATCACCGCACCCCCCGCCGCTCACACAGTCTTTGCCACAGACGGATCGCAAATTTCTCCCAACCATCACGAAATAGCCTACTGTTACCTGCTAAACGTCGGCACAGTCATGCTGCACTACGGACAAAGCCGGCACCCAGTTTTAGACAGCGTACCCGAGGTTTTCTACAAAGCCGAAGACTTGTACGGTTCGCGGCAGTGGGGAATTAGAACCGAAGAATGGATGGGATATCGGCGCGCAGTTTCCGAAGCAATTGCCTTAGCAGAAATGGGCTGCAATTGGGCAAAAGTTAACGACAATAAATTGCCCGCGCCAGCTTTAGCAATGGTAGACGGTTCCCTAATTTATTGGTTTTTGGAACAGTTACCCACCGATGCGCGCGATCAAATTTTGCTACCAATTTTAGAATCTTGGGACAAGTTGCGTCTAGCAGGAATTCCGCTGTTAGGATACTTAAGCGCTTCTCGCAGCAGCGAAACCTTATCTTTTTTACGATTTGAAGCTTGCACCCACGAAGTACCAGACTGCATGACAAATTGCCCGAACGTCGGATTTGCCGCCACAATTTCTTTCGCCGAAAAAGCACCTTGTCAAGAATTTGAACCTTTGCGAGATGCCATATTGTGGGCAACAATCCTGTCACCGGGACAAAGAAGCCCTTTATGGAAGTCCCAAGCTCGAATTTTAGATTTGTACGGCGTTAATTCCGTCTATTTCTGTTACGTTCACGTTGGCACAGAAATTGCTAGAATAGAAGTGCCGGAATGGGTAGCACAAGATACAGCACAGCTAGATTTAGCATTAGGAATGATGCTGGCTCAAGTACACAAAGGCGGCGGGTATCCGGTGACGCTAGCAGAAGCTCACAATCAAGCGGTAGTCACGGGGGGCGATCGAAGTCGCTTTTTCGCTTTGTTAGAGCAGCAAATGATTAAAGCTGGCTTAAAAAATGTGGGAATTTCTTATAAGGAAACACGGAAACGCGGCAGTATTGCTTAAAGTAATAAGTAGAGTCCTGGAGGCAGAAACCTGGTTTTTTACGAAAATACTGAAATTGAGCCTTTAACACAGATAAAAAACCAAGTTTCTTTGGTTTTGATACGTAATTTATGTAGAGTTAAAAATGTTATATGCCAATAGAACTAATTATCTTAATTGCTTCGTTACTTGTATCTTGGTTAGTGTTTAATTGGGCGTTTAAAGTATTGAAAGCCAGCATCGGGACAGCGATTGGTTTAGCAGCAATTGTGCTGACGATGCAGTTATTGTTTGGCATCGGCCCAAATCAGTTGTTTCAACATATAATTCACCTGCCCGAAACCCTGGGGAAAATGATTTCGGGCAAGTGAGCCGATTTTAGATTTTAAATTTTAGATACCCGACTTCTTCCAGAAGCCGGGTATCAGGGGATTCCGAGAATTTTCCCTCTTCCTTCTTCCCTCTTCCCTCTTCCTTCTTCCTTCTTCCTTCTTCCTTCAGATATTAACTTCCCAGCATTTGCAACTTGTACAAACTGGCATACAACCCTTCTTGCTGCAACAACTCTTCGTGGCTGCCAGACTCTACTAACTGCCCGCGTTTGAGCACTAAAATACGATCGACATTTCGGATAGTCGAGAGCCTGTGGGCAATAATTATCGCCGTTCTGTCCGCCATCAAACGCTCTAGAGCTTCTTGAATTAAAGCTTCTGTACCCACATCCAAACTAGCAGTTGCCTCGTCTAGAACTAAGATACTGGGATTGCGAATAGCGGCGCGAGCAAACGCTAATAATTGCTTTTGTCCCCCCGAAAGATTCGTCCCCCGTTCCCGCAATTGCGTGTCATAACCTTGAGGCAACTGTTCGATTAACCGGGCAACATTTGTCTTTTCTGCTGCTGCTTGAATTTCCTCAATCGAGTAACTTTCTCCCAGGCTGATATTGCTCTTCACATCACCAGCAAATAGAAAGCCATCTTGGATAATTACGCCTATGTGCCTGCGTAACTCTGCTTGAGGCAAATCCCGAATATCGACATGATTAACCAGAATCCGTCCTCGGCTAGGTTCGTAAAGGCGGCACAGAAGACGGATAATCGAACTTTTGCCTGCACCGGTGGGGCCAACTAATGCTACTTTTTCGCCGGATTTGATGGTGAAATTGAGGTTTTGCAGGACATATTCGTCTTGTTTGTAAGCAAACCACACGTTGTCAAATTGGATTTCTCCCGATTCAGAATTCTGCGATTTGGCATTTTCTCCCCCCCGAAGCTTCGGGGGGTTGGCGGGGGGTGATGGGGGATTGTTGGGCAATAAACGATATTCTGAACTTGGTGGATTTTGAGGATTATCTGCCAATTCGCGATCGAACGGAGACAAGTTGTAAGCCGTTGCCTCTGGATGTCCAGTTATCAACAACGGTGAATAACCTGTCCTTCTTCCTTCTTCCCTCTTCGCTTTTCCTTCTTCCCTCTTCCCTCTCCCTTCAAACATCCGTGTATCCGTGTCAAAATCCGTGTTGTGCCCTTCCTTCTTTGCGCTGGTTGGATCTTTAATTTCGATCGGTTCGTTGAGAATATCGCTAATGCGTTCGACGGCGGTAAATCCTGCTTGAATGGCGGTAAATTTCTCAGCAAATTGCCGCAGCGGATCGAAGAGACGCTGAGCAAATAAAATGAATGCAGAGAGAGTACCAAAGTTAAGATTACCGGCTAAAACCCTTTGACCACCCATCCACAAAACCGCTGCAATAGCTACTAAAGCAATCCATTCTAAAGTCGCAGATACGGCTGAGTCGTAAAATATAGTTTTGTCAACTGCTTTAATGTAGCGTTTATTGGTGACGCGAAACAATTCTGAGTTGAATCTTTCGCGGCGGAATAGCTGCACTACGCCAATACCAGTCAAGTTTTCTTGCAGTTGGGCGTTGAGTTCGGAAAGTTCTTCTCTGGTATTGTAATTGGCTATGCGATATTGGTACTGGAAATAAATTATGACGGCGGTAATTGGTATCATCATCAGCACCAACATTAAAGCTAGTTGCCACTGCATGGTAAACATGAAAATAGCAATTACTAAAATTGAAAATAGATCGCTGACAATGCCGATCGCCCCTGAAGAGAAAACCTCTCCCAAAGCTTCTACATCGCTGGTGAGGCGAGTCATCAGTTTGCCGACAGGAGTGCGATCGAAAAATCTCACTGCTAGCGATGTGACGTGGGCGAACAAATCATTTCTAATATCTGTAGTAATTATTTGCCCTACTTTCGTGACGCAATAGCCTTGAAGTGATTGCAGTGCTAATCTAAGTGTTATAGTTAGCATCAGCAAAATAGCCAAAATATTCAAGGCAGCAGATAGAGGCAATCCTCGCAATAATTCGTAGGTAGGTTCCGAGCGAATTACCGAAATTGCCTGTCCGATGAGAATGGGTTGAATTGCTCCTGAGACTGCTAACGGTACTAATAGTGCGATCGAAATAATCAGCAAGCGTTTGCTGCGGGTTGCGTAAGATGCCAACCTCAGAAATAACCGCCAGTCTGTTTCCTGGCCGGATTTGTTTTTGGTGTCTGCTACTGGTGAGGAAATTGTCATCCGATTTTAGATTTTAGATTTTAGATTTTAGATTGCAGAAGCTATTATGCTGCTAAATTAGGCGGCTTTTGCTGAAGATATCGAGCTTTTTTTCGCTGCGCGGCTTGTAGGGCGGGCGGCGAGATCGGTTCTGTCAGCTTTTAGCAAAAAAGCTGTACAATATATCCAACTAATAATTGTAGCAAATAGAGTCAGTCAAATTAGCAAATCTTCTACATAGCCAGCAAATTATCGAACCAGACAGCGCTCAGTCGCCCATATTTATTACAATTGCGGATACCCGCTACTTGCCACTTTATGCCTTTAGACATAGAGTTAGCCACGGGTTTTATTTGCTGGATCAAATGCTAGGTTTTCCAAAGGCAGTTCACTGCATTGAAGAGATTGATTTTACATTTCACCGTCGTCCCCAGGAAAGTGTATTAGACTTTTTGGTTAAAAGTTATGCAAGAAATAGAGACAGCCCGATTGTATCTGAGACAATTTACGCCAGACGACTTAGATGAGCTGTACCGTATTTACAGTGATGCAGAAATAATGAAATACTTGAGAGGAGTTAAAACTAGAGAAGAAACAGAAAGTGCCATTCATAACATGGTCCAACATTGGGCAGAAAACAATTTCGGAATGTGGGCTTTAGTACATAAAATAGACCGTAAAATGATTGGCCGCTGTGGACTGGCTTTTCTGGATCAGACACCGGAAGTTGAGCTGGGCTATGCGCTAGACAAAGTTTATTGGAATCAAGGATTGGTAACAGAAGCATCTTTTGCTAGTCTTAACTATGGATTTCAAATATTAAAGTTGGAGAGAATAGTTGCGATCGCCCGCCCAGAAAATATCGCCTCCCAGCGGGTGATACAAAAAGTTGGCATGAAATATGAAAAAAATGCTCGTTATTACGAAACTGATGTACTATATTACTTTATCTCGCGAGAAACCTACGAGTCATTCGATTTTAGATTTTAGATTTTGGATTTTGGATTGACCGCACGGATCAATTCGGGGGCTTGAGGATTTTAGATTTTGGATTGATTGCACGGATAAATCACGTGGCGGGTACCATGAAGAAATTCTCGGTCAAAAGTAGTTTTGTAAGGCGTGCATTGCACACCTTACTGCATTTAAATTACTCGCATCGCAAATTGGCATTATTGTCGGCTGACAACTACGAAGTTTTTTGCAATTGCTTGTTAACTTTTTGAATTTTCTTAGCAAAATACTCTTGTCTGTGTCCCAATTTTTTAGCCACTTCTAACCCTTTTTGATAGGATTCCAAAGCTTTATCGTAAGCCTTCATCTCTTGATAAACTTGACCGATCTTGTCATAAGTGTTCATCAAGCCGTAGAAATTGTAAGCCCGCTCTTCTAACAGCAACTGCATTTGATAAATCCGCAAAGTCTGCTCCCACTGCTTTTGCGATCGATAAAGTAATGCTAATTTATCTAAAGCTTCGCTAGCTTGGGCATACTGTTGAATAGGGACGGCTAAATTGTAGGCTTCCTGATAGTATTGAGCGGCTAAATTGATTTGACCTATGGTTTGGTAATCACTGGCGATCGCAATTTTGAGCGGTGGTATAGCGCTGGGGTTTTGTAAGTTAAGATACACCGATGCTAGTTTTTCCCTAGCTGCGATCGCCTTTAGGGGTTGTTTCGACTGCTGGTAAACGTAGGCCAACTGTCTCAGAGTCTCTACCTCAGTTGGAGGAGTTACAGGCTGCGGCGGCGCACCGTTTCCCGCAACTACAGCAGAACTTTGCACAGCAGAATTAGCAGCAAATAAATCCCGGTTTTCCTGAATTAAAGTTGCCAATTCCTCATACACGGGAGCAGCTTTATCGTAACTCAACCAATTGATATGAATCAGCCCGATCGCCTTCAAAATCTGACCTTGAGCCAATATATCTTGGTTTTGGCGCGCATTTTCGAGAATTTCTTGGTAAACTTCTACAGTCGGCCCTTTAGCGCGCACCTGCTGAAAAGCCGCAGCGAAGACGGGGAGCAACTCAGTATTAAGTGGTACTTGGGATTTGACTTGTTTTTGAATTGCTTGCAACCGTTTGGTAATAAGCTGTAGTTCGAGGTTTTTACCATTACTCCAAGCAACACTTCCCACCCGACTCAAAGCAGCAATTTCCGCCGCCGGCCCCAGATACCTCCGCAGCCGCAATTCTCGGAACCAAATTTCAAAAGCACCCGCGCCGTCTCCAGCTTGCAGTTTAGCCGCTGCTTCTAAGTTTAACTCTTCCAAAGCCGCTGTCAGTTCGTCCCGCTGAGTGCTGCTCAAAGATTCGTTAGCGGGAGTTAGGGGATCGGGTGTGGTAATTTCTAGAGGATTAGGAGAAAATTGATCGAGGCCTGGTGAATTAGTTTGGGCGCTAGCAATAGAACCAGCACACAGCCACAAAAAAAGCAAGCACCCAATTGGCACAGAACTTCTGATTCTCAAAATTTGCTTGCCGCGATTCGGCATCTTTTCTGGAAACATCAAGTTTTGCATATCTACAAAACGGTATAAATTATGTCACAAAGATGGCACAAAAGCAAACTGTTCAACAAGAGCAACAAAATAAATTTTACCGCACTGAGCAATTGTTTTCAGTTCAATGCGTTGGGCGATCCTCTTCCAGGGCTTCGCCAACGTATTTTACGATTATTCAGTCTAGCCCTAATTCTCTTAACTGTTTCCACAGCTTGCGCCCCCCCTCCCGCAGTTGGAAAAGACCGCTCTTTTCCAGAAATGTCCCTAGAATTTTTGGGCGACTACCAATTGCCAAAAATGAATTTTGAAGGAGTACCAGTCGGCGGTTTGTCAGGAATTACCTACGATCCGAAAGGTATTAGTGCAGTCACTTCCAAAGCTTATCGCTTTTACGCTCTTTCCGACGACCCCAGCGAAAACGGAGAAGCGAGATTTTACAGTCTCAGACTCGACCTCACATCAAGTGATCCCGGCAATATTCGCTTGAAAAAAGTTACCGTTGAAGGCGTTACCTCCCTCAAAAAAGCAGACGGTGAAACCTTCTCTTGGGGCTCCATCAATCCCGAAGGCATCGCCCTTTCTCCCCGCAACTCAGTATTTGTCGCCAGCGAAGGCGTTACTCATGTGGGCATACCTCCTTTTATCGGAGAATTCGACATCAAAACCGGGCAAATGCGGGGAAATTTGCCCATACCAAAGCGCTATATTCCCGATGCCAGCGATGAAAAACAGCAGCAAGGAGTTGTGGACAATTTAGGTTTTGAATCTTTAACCATCGACCCAGAAACTTTTAGTCCAGGCGGTCTCGATCCGTTTCGTTTGTTCGCAGCTACGGAAGCGCCGTTAATGCAAGATTTAGACCCCGAACAGGCAAGTAAACTCCGTATTTTACATTATATCATCGTCGATAAAACGCCGCAATTAGTCTCAGAAAATCTTTACAATCTCGACCAAGTTCCCATGACTATTTTGAACGGTTTAACAGAATTAGTAACTGTCGGTAGCGGTCAGATTCTGAGTTTAGAACGTTCTTTTGGGCTGTCGGGATACAGCGCTAGGATTTATCAAGTAGCGGTTGGGGCGGCTACAGATACTTCGAGAATCCAGAGTTTTAAAGGGCGAGTGGCGGTGGAACCTGTTAAGAAAAAGTTGCTCCTAGACTTAAGCGAACTCGGAATTCCGCTGTACAATTTAGAGGGGATGACCCTCGGCCCGCGCTTGCCAGATGGCAGCCAGAGTCTAGTTTTGGTCAGCGATGACAATTTTGATGAAGCGCAGAAAACTCAGTTTATCTTGTTGAGTTTGAAGGGCAAAGGTTAAGTTAGAAGGGCGGGCTAGGAGCAACGGCCCACCCCACAAAAAGATTTATTCTTTGTGAAACAGGCCCGCAAGCCTGTTTATGAAAACAGTAGAAAAAAATTCACTCTTTGTGGAACAGGCATCTTGCCTGTTCATAAAAAAGTTAAATCAAATTTATCCAAATATAAAACCCCATAATCATGCCAACTCGTAACACTTTGCACTTACCAGAAATCGAGCTTTCATACCTAGAATGGAAGCCAGAAACAGGGAAAACCAAAGTTCCGCGTTTGCTATTGTTACACGGTTTAGCAGATAGTGCTTGTGTCTGGACTAACTTGGGCGATTATTTGTCGAACCGCTATCATATTGTAGCGCCAGATATGCGCGGACACGGAGAGAGTAGCAAACCGAAAACAGGCTATACTTTTGAAAGTGCGATCGCAGATTTAGAAGCTTTGATGGCACATCTCAATTGGTCTGACGCACACATTTTAGGACATTCTTGGACGGGAAAACTAGCACCGATTTGGGCGAGGCAAAATCCCGATCGCTTTTGCAGTATGATTTTAGTAGACCCCATCTTCATCACCAAACTGCCCGCCGCGATGAAACTCACCCTGCCAATTGTTTACCGAAAATTAGACTGTCTCAAATGTGTGGGCCCGTTTGCGACTTTAGCCCAAGCAGAAGCAGCAGCAAAACAATCGGGAGAATACGCAGATTGGAGTGACGTGCAGCAAATGGTATTCCAAAACCAAATCGAACAAAAATCTGACGGAAATTGGGGCAGTAAATTTACAATTGCAGCCAGAAATCAGATATTTGCAGAAGTGATGAAAGTTGCGGGTTTAACTGAAAATATTGAGATACCGACTTTGTTTGTACAGCCGGAAAAAGGCGTAAATCGCATGGCTTGGCAAATGCAGCCATACAAGAGATACTTGAAAAATCTTACCGTTGCAAAAGTACCGGGGAACCACTGGTCTTTTTTGACTCAACCAGAAACTTTTAATCAAACTGTGGCAGATTTTTTAGAGGGTACAAGACAGTGAATTTAGAAATTATTGCACATCGGGGATTTTCGGCGATCGCCCCTGAGAATACTTTAGCAGCTTTTGAACTGGCGATCGCCCGTGGAGCTCATTCGATCGAATTTGACATCCAGCTATCCGCCGACAACGTACCAGTGATTTTTCACGACGCCACATTAGATAGAATCACGGGAGTTTCTGGCAAAGTTAGGGAAACAACCCTGTCTGAATTGCAAACACTTAATGCAGGAAAATGGTTTAGCGAGAAATTTTCACAAGAAAAAATTCCTACTTTAAAAGAATCATTAACCATACTCAAAAAGGTTGACAAATTTCTTTACTTTGATGTCAAACCTCACTGCGAGTGGTCTGACGCAGATGTCGCGGCTTTTGTCAACTGTTTGAAGGACGAAGAAATCCAACACAAATGCGTTATTACCTCCTTTAACGCTGGATTTCTGGAACAAGTGCGGCGGCTATCTGGCGATTTGGCGATCGGACATATTGTTGCTAATCTAGAAGCGTACAAAACTCAATTAGCTCAAGCTGTGACCTATCAGGATAATTTGATTAGCAGCCAGTATCGCGTTTTGCTGGAAAACCCCGCACTAATTCAAGAAAGCCGGAGTCAGGGAGTTGACATTGTGGCCTGGACGGTGGACGATCGAGCAGATATGCAAAAGTTAATTGATTTGGGTATAACGCGGATAGTCACTAATTGTTTGATATAATCTTTTTAACTTGATGTCTTGCACCATGATCAAGAACGGGCAAGATGCCCGTTCCACAAAACTCAATATATCTTGCACCATGATCAAGAACGGGCAAGATGCCCGTTCCACAAAACTCAATTAATAGATGAATTATTTTCGCAAAAGCATCCACGAAATGTCTGGCTATGTGCCGGGGGAACAGCCACCGCTAGGCACAAAAATTATTAAACTAAATTCTAATGAAAATCCCTATCCACCTTCTCCCAAAGCCTTAAAAGTGCTTCAGGAAATAGACGGAGAAATGCTGCGGCGCTATCCAGATCCAACTGGCAAAAGTTTCCGCATTGCTGCTAGTCAAGTTTTAGGAGTACCTGACGATTGGATTGCGGTAGGTAACGGCAGCGACGATTTATTAAACTTGATAGTTCGCGCTGTGGGGGAAGCCGGTAAACCAGTGGTTTGTCCCGCGCCTACCTATGTATTGTACCGCACATTGGCAGAAATTCAAGAGGCAGAATTTGTCGAAGTTCCTTATCCCGACGACTACAAGTTACCAGTCGATTTGCTAATAGCAGCCCAGGGTGCAGTGACATTTGTAGCTTCGCCAAACAGTCCATCGGGAACAGCCATATCTGTTGCAGATTTGGAGAAGCTGGCTAAAGAGTTATCGGGTATTCTTGTTATCGACGAAGCTTATGTAGATTTTGCCGAAGAAAATGCTTTGAACTTGACAGGAAAGTACAGTAATGTTATAGTTTTGAGGACGCTTTCCAAAGGTTATTCCCTAGCAGGATTGAGGCTGGGTTTTGCCATAGCAAATCCGGCGCTGCTGGCTGAATTAAATAAAGTCAAAGACAGCTACAATGTGGATGCTTTAGCCTATGCAGTGGCGGCGGGTGCGATCGCAGATCAAGACCACAAAATAGCCAACGCCGAAAAGATTAAGGATTCCAGAGCAAAACTAGCCGTTAGCTTCCAGGAATTAGGCTTTGACGTTTGGCCCTCGCAAACCAACTTTTTGTTAGTGCGGCCGCCAAACGGCGATGCAGAAAGAATTTATCAAACAATGAAAGTACGGGGAATATTGATTCGATACTTCAATCAGCCGCGATTAGAAGACAAATTGCGGATTAGTGTAGGTACGGAGGAACAGAATCAAATCTTAGTTAAAACCTTGAAAGAAATCCTATAAATAACGATCGCACTAAAATTAGTTTCTAGTGATGACTTTAGTCCTATGATTGGTATGAAGACTTGCATTCCTCACGACAAACAGCTTGATTACGGATAATTATTAGGATTATCACTAGCCAACCCTGCCGACTGAGCAATATCCAGCAATCTGTTGTCCGCCGAAACAAAAATTAGTTGAGTTTCGGGCATTGATGTTAAAACAGATTGAACGCGCAAAGCAGCCGCCAATTGCACAGCATCATAAGCCCGCAGTGGATATTGAACAATCAGTTCACCCGCCCTTTCAACCAGTGCCATATCAACTTCGATAACTCTATACCGACTATTGAATTCCGAGCGAAATTTTTGAATAAGTGCAGCCACTTCCGCAGCAGTTATACCGCCTTCACGTTGTCTGCGTGCAAAAGCACTAAGAACTTCCACCCAGGTGATGCGGACTACAAGCAGCGAGTTACCAGTCTGGGAATCCGTGAGCGTCTTGATCCAAGGGCTGCCAATTTCAACGACATATCTTTTGATGAGGGCGCTGCTATCCAAAAAATAAATGTTTACCACGGGCCGCGATCCTCGATAATCATTTCCGATAGAGGCTTGCCCGGTTTTGCCCCTAACCTTTTAGCCAATTCATACACATCTTCATCAGTGACAGCCTCGACGTTATGGGGATTGTTAGGTAGTGGAGTCACCAATCCTCGGTCAACTAAAAACTGGATTGCCAATTCTGCCTGCTTTTTTGGGTCATCTGGCCAGAGTTGAATCTGCACAGTTTCCCCATCATTCAATGACAAAGGACTCAAGGGACGAAAAACCCCGTTTTCGTAGATAGCAGTAATAGTTTCTGGCATAATTAGCCTCTTAATTAAATACTTTGACTTATTGTACTTCTTTTAATTACTTCGTTGCCACCACAGCCAAGTTCCAAGCCAATCGCTTCATCAAAGGCAACTTCTTCAAAAAGCCATCCCACCCTTCTAACCGAGAATATTCCGGTTTCAATCTCTCTTGTTCAATGATAATCTTTTTCCAATAACGCTCCTCATTGGGATGCACTTTTTCGATTAAATAAAAGCGTAAAAAAATCCAAAGCGATGTCAGCCAAAACGTATCGTAAGCCGTCTCCGAAAACAAAGATTGAACAAGTTTCACAATATTAATATCCAAAGGACTTTCATCCTCCGTCCGCACCTCAGTCGCCATCCTACGGTAAACATTAATCACCGGATTGTGCTTCATCGGGTCCCAAAAACAAGCTTTACCCCCAGGCTTCAGCACGCGGTGCATTTCGCGAATTGCCTTTTCAGGTTCCGGCAAATGGTGCAACAAATTAGAAGCGTAAACAATATCAAAACTATTATCCGGGAAATCCATGGCCATTGCATTCACCGTGCAGCCGTCTATTTTGACGCCGTTTTTCTCAGCCAATTTCAGAGCAACTTCTACCATGCCCTGAGAATAGTCCGCCGCGACACAATTGGCGCCTTTTTTAGCAAAATAAACGCTATTTTCTCCCGCGCCGCAGCCTAAATCTAACAGGCGTTTGCCTGTAATATCGCCCATTTGCTGGACGATAAATCTATTTTCTGGGGCGGTACAAGCTTCAAAGTAATCATTAACTCGAATGCCGTCAATATCGATTGTGGATGCCCAAGCATCGTGGAATTGCCGCTCTTTTTTTAAAGTTTCTTCTTGCATTTTTCAAGAGTTGGTTATGAGTCAAAAAAAGTAATTTTAAACCGCAGATAAACCCGGATAAAGGCAGATTAATTGAGATTTATCTGCTTCGATCTAGGTTCGTCTGCGGTTTGTTTCAAGAAAAATGGCTGACAATAAATTTATCAGCGCTGTGCTTTTGCAACAACTTGATTTCCGATCGCAGTTGGCTGTTCCGAGGATTTTTCAGTAGTATGCTGCAATGCCTGATACAGGCGATTTAAAGCGCTGATGTATGCTTCTGCGGAGGCTACGATAATATCGGTATTTGCTGAGTGACCGGAAAATACTTTGCCTTCGTGGCGCAAGCGAATTGTTACTTCGCCGATCGCATCTATGCCCGCTGTTACCGATTGTACAGAAAACTCGATCAACTCGTTCGGTACGTTTACCACCCGGTTAATTGCCCTGTAAATCGCATCCACAGGCCCAGTGCCGATCGCAGCATCGGTCAATTCTTCCCCCGCCGGATTCCGCACAGTGACAGTTGCTGTCGGGCGAGATTTGTCGCCGCAGGAAACTTGCACCAATTCTAACCGGAACAGTTCCGGTGCTTGGTGCACTTCGTTATTGGCTATCGCCTCTAAATCCCAATCAGTAATCTCTTTTTTCTTGTCTGCCAAATCTTTAAACTTGACAAAAGCCTTATTTAGCTCATCGTCTGCCATTTCAAAACCCAACTCTTTCAAGCGAGTGTGAAATGCGTGGCGGCCGGATAATTTGCCCAAGACGATTTGATTTTCAGTTAAGCCGATCGACTCAGCGTCCATAATCTCGTATGTCCGCTTATTTTTCAGCACCCCATCTTGGTGAATTCCCGACTCGTGAGCAAAAGCATTTGCCCCGACAATCGCCTTATTTGGCTGCACCAACATCCCCGTCAAATTGGAAACCAACCGCGAGGTTTTATAAATTTGGCGCGAGTCAATATTTGTCAGCGGTTCCTCAGAATCTGCAGGCCGGCCCAAGAACGGATTATAATATTGGCGCCGCACGTAAAGCGCCATTACCAACTCTTCCAGAGCTGCATTTCCCGCCCGTTCGCCAATCCCGTTAATCGTACATTCTAACTGTCTGGCGCCATTTTTCACAGCTTCCAAAAAGTTAGCAACAGCCAATCCTAAGTCATTGTGACCGTGAACCGAAATAATTGCGCGATCGATATTCGGCACATTTTCCTTAATTCCCCGAATCAAAGCCCCAAACTCGCTCGGAGTCGTGTAGCCGACAGTATCGGGAATATTAACAGTAGTCGCACCCGCTGCGATCGCTCGTTCTAGAACCTGATACAAAAACTCCGGTTCCGATCGACAAGCATCTTCCGGCGAAAACTCCACATCATCCACAAAAGACTTAGCGTAAGCTACCATTTCCGGCACAATTTCCAGAACCTCAGCCCGCGTCTTTTTCAGCTTATACTCCAAGTGAATATCGGACGTGGCCAGAAACGTATGAATTCGCGAATTTACGGCGGGTTTCAGAGCCTCGGCTGCTGTTTTAATATCCTCCTTTCTCGCCCTCGCTAAACCGCAAATTGTCGGCCCATTTTCTGTGCCAACCGATCGGGCTATTTTTTGGACTGCCTCGAAATCTCCCGTGCTGGTGAAAGGGAAACCCGCTTCAATCACATCCACGCCCAATCTCGCTAACTGGCGAGCGATCGTCAGCTTTTCATCCACATTCAGAGATGCACCCGGAGATTGTTCTCCGTCTCGCAAAGTCGTATCGAAAATAATAATCCGGTCTTGACTTGGTTGAGTTTTCATAGCTCTAAAAAAGTGTTTTCCTGATTTTTACTTGTCCGTTTTTCTGGATTTTTAGCCTCCAGTCACCAGTCCCCTGTCTCGCGCCAATAACGAATAATTAATAACCCATAACCCATAACTACTGACTAATGACTGCTGACTAATGACTAATGACTAATAACTAATGACTAATGACTAATAACTACTGACTAATAATCCATCTTCTCGATATGTTCCCTAATTTCATTTAGGTCTATATACCTATCTGTAGCATTTCGTAACTCTCTAGCAATCATTCCTTCGGTTGATACCACAGTAATATGAGTATTTTTCGAGCGGAGCAGCTCGATCGCCCGCTCAAAATCCCCATCCCCGCTAAACAGCACAACTTGGTCGTATTGATCCACGGTATTAAACATATCAACCACAATTTCTATGTCTAAATTAGCCTTTTGAGAATATCTGCCCGAAGCATCGTCGTAATATTCCTTAAGAATTTTAGTGCGAACCGTGTAACCCAGACTGATCAAAGCATCTCGAAATCCCCTTTGATCTTGGGGGTCTTTGAGACCCGTATACCAGAAAGCATTGATCAAGATGACATTCGGCTGCGAAGTTTTGAAATATTCGAGCACCCTGCGAGGATCAAAAAACCAACCGTTCTTTTGTTGAGCGTAGAACATATTGTTCCCGTCCACAAAAATAGAAAGGCGGTTCATTAAGTTTGTCATAGAAACTTAGACCTAATAATTGTAGAAAGAAGTTAATCTAAATATCACATTTTAGCAACATGGAGCTAACTGAGGCAATAGATTAGACTTCAGAAAACTCCATCTCCCCAGTATTTCATATTTTCGGCTCTACCGCCAGAGGGTTCTTTTAACCCTGCTTGCATTTGAGCGAGGGGCCCTCACAAACTATACGCCTAGTAACTCAATACCGGCTGCCGTGTCAAGGTTAATGGCGCCTTCAAACTACCGTGCCCACCGCCCTACCGCCAAGCAGGCATACGCCCAGCGCATAGCAGTAGATTTTGCTCCCCTGATTTCATAGCGCAGACTACCTCCGCTCAAGCCTTTTTGCTTTCAAGAGCCCAGCGAGCTAACTCTGTCCGGTTGTGCAGACCTGTTTTGCCCAGCATATTGCTGACGTGGCTTTCGATTGTCCGCTGGCTGACATTCATCACGTCTGCGATCTGGCGGTTTGCCATACCCTGCGCTAGCAACTGTACGACCTTTAACTCAGTGGGAGTCAATTCGACATTGCGGCGCGCCTTAATTTTTGGGCCACTGTCCATACCGGGATTTGAGTGGCTAATCAAGCGGGATGCTGCTTTCAGAGAAGATTCCACTTGGGCCACCAGTTCTTCTGGTTCAAAAGGCTTGACTATATAAACGTCAGCCCCAGTGCTCAAGCCTTTTACTCGGTCTGAACTTTGACCTTTTGCGGACAAGAAAAGAACCGGAATCCAGCTCGTGCGAGGGTCTTCTCTGATGTGTTTGACTAAAGTGTAGCCATCCATTTCCGGCATCATCACGTCGCAGATCATCAAGTCGGGAACTTCTTGTTCTAGTTTTTCCAGAGCGTCTCTGCCGTTTTCTGCTGTAATGACGTTGTAACCCCGAAACTCCAAGTAGTCCTTGACCAGCAAGATCAAATTGGGGTCGTCGTCAACCAGCATCAGCCGTTTTTGTTCTCCTGAATTATTGTCCTTTGTCATGTTTATTCCCGCTAAAGTATCCCGCATACTTCCTTCTTTTCACTTCTGTTTTTTCGGTCAGTCCCCCGCCACCCGGCTGGGAGTGGAGGACGACGATCGACTGAAGGGATGGCGGTGAGGGAAAGCGGGGCGGGTATTACCGCTTCCCAACCTGTAATCGACGGCTGTTTCTGAGTGTCTTACGACCTGGAACGCAGCCAAAACCAGTAATGGACGATCGCCCTGTCAAGATCGGCCTTGATTGATTGGAGATTGCCTAACAGAGCGCAAGTTAAATATTTAATCTCGATCGGTTCAATTTCAGGTTAATGCCCCGGTTTTAAATGATACTTCTGATATAGAGAAATTTAAGCAGACTCCCTACTTACGTATTTAACTGTTTCTAGTGTAGTTTGGCAACCTGCTTAGTGTCTGCCACTGAGAAATTTTTGCACAAAATTTCACAGTTCCTCCGATCGATTTTTTTGGTGTACCTTTTGAGAAACACCAGAAACACGGGAAGCCACCCAGGGAAGACAAGAACCTAACTACAGTTTTATGGAGCTGTAGCAGGTGCGATTGCCCGCAAGCCAAACTGTCTCAAATTCTCACCCTTAACCTTAAATTTAACCTTTAATTATACCCATGTACTTTAACAGCGCTATAATTAGACGTTTTGCTCCGCCTCAGCAGGCACTGGCAAAGGATGAGTCAAGAAAGCGTATTCTTGAACGACCTTTGAGTTTAGGAGATGTTCCTGAATAATTCTCTCAATGACGGGTGGAGTAACGTCGCGATACCACACTCCGTCTGGATAGACTACCATAATCGGGCCAGACGCGCACACTCGCAGGCAATTGGCTTTGGTGCGAAAAACGCAGGTTGGTCGAGTGGCAGTTGGCTTGTCCAACCCCAATTCTTGCAAGCGTTTTTTTAAGTAATTCCACGCCTCCAGACTGGTTTGCCGAGCGCAGCACTTGGGCACGGTTTGGTCGGCACAGATAAAAATATGCCGCTCGATTTGAGCGATTCCCAGGCTTTGGACGCAAGCGCTCAAGCCTTGGCTGCAATATTCCTGGTTATTTTCTGTCATTTTATTCATCACTCAAAAGTAATTGGTTAGCGGTCTAAAGTCATCACCACAGCGTCCACTCCCAGGGCGGTTTCATTGTCTTGTAGGGGCTGCCCCCCGTGGCTGCCCCTACCTATGAAATAACCGAAAAATCGTCGGTGGGGAGGGTAGGCACGGGGGCACTACCCCTACAAAATCCTCGTTTTTTGGAGAATGAAACAGCCCTGCACTCCCCCCTCTCCTTCCCTTCAACTCATGCTCGGTTCGGGAACCCGTACTGACAACTAAGTTGCGATCGCCCCTTTCTAGAGCTAAATTAGCACTCAGGAGTCGAGAGTGCTAATATGTCAGTTGTAAGTAGTCCGCTGTTGCTTTCATCGTGACCCCTGACGACTGACGACAATCTGTAATCTGGAGATTTATTTATGGCAGCAGTATCACTGAGTGTTTCTACCGTTAAACCGTTAGGCGAGCGCGTGTTCGTAAAAGTAAGCGCTAGCGAAGAAAAAACCGCCGGCGGCATCCTTCTGCCCGACACAGCTAAGGAAAAGCCCCAAGTAGGCGAAGTCGCGGCCGTGGGCCCCGGCAAGCGCAATGACGACGGCACCCGCATTGAAATGGAAGTCAAAGTCGGCGACAAAGTTCTCTACTCGAAGTACGCCGGCACCGACATCAAACTCGGCACAGACGAATACGTCTTGCTTGCAGAAAAAGACATTCTGGCGATCGTTAACTAATTAATCATTAGTCATCAGTCCTTAGTCCTTAGTCCTTAGTCATCAGTCATTAGTTTAAAGCGAACGCCGCCAAACAACTAATGACACGGGACAAATGACTAAAATCCATCATCCCCCATCCAAAATCTCAAATCCTCTCATCCCCAAAAACTATGGCTAAGCGTATCATCTACAACGAAAATGCACGTCGCGCCCTCGAACGCGGTATGGACATTTTGGCCGAAGCAGTGGCCGTAACCCTCGGCCCCAAAGGCCGTAACGTGGTTCTCGAAAAGAAATTCGGAGCTCCTCAAATCGTCAATGACGGTGTTACCATCGCCAAAGAAATCGAACTAGAAGACCACGTAGAAAATACAGGCGTTGCCCTGATCCGTCAAGCAGCTTCCAAAACCAACGACGCAGCAGGCGACGGTACCACAACAGCTACCGTTTTGGCTCACGCCATGGTCAAAGAAGGTCTGCGTAACGTAGCAGCCGGCGCAAATGCGATCGCCCTCAAGCGCGGTGTTGACAAAGCAACCACGTTTTTGGTAGAAAAAATTGCCGAACACGCCAAACAAGTAGAAGATTCCAAAGCCATCGCTCAAGTCGGCTCCATCTCTGCTGGTAACGACGATGAAGTCGGCCAAATGATTGCCAACGCAATGGACAAGGTGGGCAAGGAAGGCGTGATTTCCCTGGAAGAAGGGAAGTCTATGACCACCGAATTGGAAATCACCGAAGGGATGCGCTTCGACAAAGGCTACATTTCTCCCTACTTTGTTACCGACACCGAACGGATGGAAGCGATTCTCGAAGAACCCTTCATCTTGCTGACAGACAAGAAAATCGGCTTGGTACAAGACTTAGTACCAGTGCTCGAACAAGTAGCCCGTTCCGGCCGCCCGCTGTTGATCATTGCAGAAGACATTGAGAAAGAAGCTTTAGCTACCCTCGTTGTCAACAAACTGCGCGGTGTGTTGAACGTGACTGCTGTTAAAGCACCTGGTTTTGGCGATCGACGCAAAGCCATGTTAGAAGATATCGCCGTATTGACCGGCGGTCAACTGATCACCGAAGATGCCGGTTTGAAACTGGAAAACACCAAGCTGGAAGTAATCGGCAAAGCTCGTCGCGTCACCATCACCAAAGACAGCACCACAATTGTTGCCGAAGGTAACGAAGTCGCAGTCAAATCTCGCTGCGAACAAATTCGCCGTCAAATGGACGAAACCGAGTCTTCCTACGACAAAGAAAAGCTGCAAGAACGTTTGGCCAAATTGGCTGGTGGCGTCGCAGTCATCAAAGTCGGCGCGGCTACCGAAACAGAAATGAAGGATCGCAAACTGCGTCTTGAAGATGCGATCAACGCAACCAAAGCTGCTGTCGAAGAAGGAATTGTTCCTGGCGGCGGTACAACTTTGGCTCACCTGACTCCTCAATTAGAAGAGTGGGCTAACAGCAGCCTGAAGGGCGAAGAATTGACCGGTGCTTTGATTGTGGCACGGGCTCTGGCTGCTCCTCTGAAGCGGATTGCTGAAAATGCTGGTTTGAATGGCGCTGTGATTGCTGAGCGCGTCAAAGAAAAGCCGTTCAACGTTGGTTTCAACGCAGCGACAAATGAGTTTGTCGATATGTTTGAAGCTGGTATCGTTGACCCTGCGAAGGTAACTCGTTCTGCTCTGCAAAATGCCGCATCTATTGCTGGTATGGTGCTGACAACCGAGTGCATCGTCGTTGACAAGCCTGAACCGAAGGATGGCGCTGCTGCAGGCGCTGGCGGCGGCATGGGCGGTGGCGACTTCGATTACTAATCGATAGTTTGATGGGGCGGGCTTTAGGGCCCGCCCTGTTATATTGGTAACAGTTTTTAGTGTTAGGTATAACTTTAACTCTGAAGATAAATTAATTAAATTATTTTTTTCCTCAAAACGCAAGGTCACAACCTAATGGCCAAACCCTGCGTTTATATAAAAACTAGGAATTTTAAAATGGCTAAAACAAATGTGGAGATAATTCCCAACGAAGCCTTAGTAGTTCGTGATGGTCGTAATCATCCAGAAGATATTCAACGTGCCATAGGAACCCACCCCAGCGGCCTCACGGGAATTTCTGTAGAATGTGCAGTAGAATTGTCTGTAGCAGAATTAGCATTAGCAATCCCTCACAGACAAGTGGGTGTTACCACAGTGGCTAAAGTTCGCTCGGAAGGTGGAGATGTCATCCGTACTTCTGGCAGAAGTTTAAATCATGCAACTCTCACTGGCTTAACACCAGAAAAAGCAAGTCTTCTGCTGATACCAACGATTCCTAACCCATCTAGGACTTAGGCAACTGGCACATAGATTAGGGTGCGTCAGACCCTCAAACCCTGGTTATATTAATCCATCACTTCGTCTGACGCACCCTACAAGCTCATCTAAGTGAGTCAGTTGCGTAAATCTCCCCTCAAAAAATTTATCTTAAGTGTCGTAATAAATATGAGTTCTCCTAGAATCTTTGCAGACTTTCATAATGCTGATAAACAGAGTCGCCTTCGTCTGAATTGTGTTGGTACAATTGAAGATTTGAGCCGCCAAAATATTAAATTGCAAAATGGTCAATTGCTCACCCTCTATAGCGAAGAATTAGAAGTGGATGGCGTAGTGCAATATTCTGAAGAGGAAAGTCTTTGGGTGGCAGCAATTGATTGGGAGCAAATTAGACAAGTAGAGGATATGCTTCTTCCAGCAACTGTCTAGTTAGGGATTGCTAAATATTCGTCCTTGGGAATGGAAATAACATGAATCTATCATTTAAAGATTTCAGGTTTATTATAGAAGCCATTGAACATCAAATCAATGCCTATCAAGAACGTTTGCAAGTAATTGAAGATGTAGATGAGGATGAGGCTGCCGATCTAGGGAACGATATTAAATTTTTAGAGCTTCTCCACGCAGACATGACGACAACTTTAGAGCAGAATACCAAACCTTTAAGTTCTGATGATAGTTTTTTGCCCTATCGAAATGATAATTATTCGGAAAATTCACAAGATTTATCTTTTCAAGAATTAGTAAAATTAACGCTTAAATTGTCAGTTAGCGAGCGGTTATTTCTAGTAGAGGCTATTACCTCGTCTGTGCGTCAGGAAGTTACTATCAGCCAATAATCAGCCAATAATAGCATTTTTAGAAGTTTGTTATGATGATATTTTGATTATAGCAACCGCCATGAAACTTTACCACACTCCCATTTCCGCCAACTCCCGCCGCGTCTGGATCGCCCTCTTAGAAAAAAACCTCGACTTTGAATTAGTAGAAATCCACTTGGACGGCGATCACTTGCAGCCAGACTTTATCGCAATGAATCCTTTTCACCGCGTCCCTGTTTTGGTGGATGATGACTTCACTGTCGTCGAGTCTTTAGCAATTCTTGACTATCTAGAAGCGAAGTATCCAGAACCGGCAATGCTGCCAAAAGATGCCAAAGATTTGGCAGTTGTGAAGATGGTAGAATTGGTCACGGTTAACGAACTTGCGCCGGCACTTTACCCCCTCAGCAGTGAAAAAATGGGATGGGGAACTCCCCAACCGCAGGAAATCGCAAAGGCTAAGGAAAAAGTCGATACAGTGTTGAAATTCTTTGAAGGTTTGTTGGACGATCGCCCTTTTTTCGCTAGCAACAGTCTGACGTTTGCCGAGTGCGTTGCCGGCACCGTCGTGCCCTTGCTATCTTGGGTTGGTGTGTCCCTAGACGGCTATCCTAAAATTCAAGCTTGGTGCGATCGACTGCTTGCCCGCCCCTCATGGCAGCAAACTCAATTCACCGAGGCAGATTTGGCGGCTTTCGCATCTCGGAGACAAAAATTTCTCGCACAATCTGAAGCCTCCTGAACCAATCAATTGTGAAGCGATCGCTTTTTTTCCTAGCTGTTTTTGCCTGCATCCAAATTCCCATCGCAGCAATGGGGCAGCCCGCCGCCCGATCAAACTACGAACCAATTAACGTCAAACAGTTCCTGGGCGATCGCAAAATTACCGTCTCCAACCCCAAAGATATCGCAGCAAAACTCTTTAGCAGTGACCGAGAATCTGAAGGCCGAAAAAGCGACCAAATTGCAGTTGAATATCCCACGGGAGAAACAGCAGTAATTGTGCATACAGTCGTCGGTTTAGCTGACGATTCTGTTGCTGCAATGCGACACCGCATCGAACTCAGACTCAGGCAAAATAAGTGGGAAATTGTCTGGATTGGCCGACAATCCAAGTGTCAACCAAATCGCGGACACCAAAATTGGACAAGCGGCCGCTGTCAGTAGAAAGGTCGATCGGCTTTTTGCTTAAATTTATTCACCCCGCCTTCATTGCGAGGAAGGAAGCTAGGACTTTACGCAACCAATGATGAAAAACAGAGGCACAGAAAGATTCGCTACCGCTGGCTGCCGACAGAAATAAGTTATTCCTGCGTAAGTCCAGGAAGCAATCTGGGATCTGCGTTGTTTCCTGGCTGCGCCACAATAACTTAAAACTATTTTCGGTGTCGATCGCTCTTTTAGTCAAAAAGAGCGATCGAACTCAGAAGTTTACTTGCACATGATCAAATTTCCAGCCGAGATGAATCCGGGCACAGGGCCTGAAATCTCAAGCCAATTGCGCTCTTCTCCATTCTTATCTTTCACTAATTGGAAATTGGGAACAAGCGTTACTTGACCGTTAGCCGCTACGCTGCCTTTAACAGCAGAAGTCTTTGAAGGCTCCGCGCGGATAACTAGACCCTTCGGCGCTACGCGAGGTTCTACTTGGCGACACAGACTTACAGGGCCCACTGCTGGGGCTGGTGCTGGGGCTGGTGCTGGTGCTGGGGCTGGTGCTGGCGCTGGCGCTGGTGCTGGTGCTGGTGCTGGCGCTGGCGCTGGTGCTGGTGCTGGTGCTGGCGCTGGTGCTGGTGCTGGCGCTGGTGCTGGTGCTGGTACTGGTGCTGGTGCTGGTGCTGGTGCTGGCGCTGGTGCTGGCGCTGGCGCTGGTGCGGGACTTGGGGAAGGTGCCGGTGCAGGCGCTGGTGCAGGTGCTGGTGCTGGCGCTGGTGCTGGCGCTGGTGCGGGACTTGGGGAAGGAGTTTGACTAATTGTGCACGAACCTAAATTACTTTCGTCGTTGGGATAGCCACTAGCCACATACCCTGTGACGGGAGCGGTAATTTGAATCCAGAGGCGACCGTCGGAGGCTTTAACAGAAGTAGCACCTTGGGACAGCGTTACCTGTGTGTTAAGTGCTACCCCGCCAACTCTAGGGGATTTGGGGTCTGGGTTCTGACGAACCGTCAAACCTTCTTTGGGAGTGACTTTGCGGCAAAGGTTGCCAGCCTGGGCTATTTGAAACGTGGCGCTATCTTCAAAGGAAATATTTTCAGCATCTTGACTGACAGTGGATGTTGATGGGGCGGCAACAGCGATGGCATTCGCCTGCAAACTTCCGGCTACGATCGCGATCGCGCCCAGCAATGCAGCGGGTTTGTTCCAGCAATTCAAGTTTTTCATCCGTTCAAATCCTCACTTAACCACAATAATTATCTTAATTGCAGGTCAATATAGCAAAAAAATCGATTTGTCTTCCACAAAAAAGCTTTATATAACTTTTTTATGACCACAAGTCAAGTTTTATTGATATTATTTAATGTTTGGTGAGTTGAGCGAAGAGACATAAAGCTGCTACGCCTATAAATGGCTCATTATGGCAGAGCGGGATAGGGGGAGAAGGTCAGAGTGTCCGAGTCGGGGAATGGCAGAGGGGGAAAGTCAACAGTTAACTGTTTAAATGCGGGACAGTTTACTAGGAATCAAAGTCATGTGTTGTCCGCCAATATCTTGTCAGGTGTTCGTTAAACCATTTAGCTGCCTGTTGTTGCAGTTGAGTAGTATGGGGCTACATTTCAGGTGAATTCTTGGCAGCTTCGAGAGCGAGATTGTGCTGGACATGCTCCAAGATTCAGATTGACCAAGAATTTCTTGATGGTGCAAGCCCCCGGATTTATCCGTGGAATCAATCCCAAATCGAAAATCGAAAATCCTCAAGCCCCCCGCATTTATCCGTGGGGTCGCCTCTAAAATCTAAAATCTAAAATCTAAAATCGATTGACAGGCGATTGGCGCGATCGACCCCATCGTCGCAGTGGGGTGTCGGAAGCCGGATACAGTTCTTCGATCTCGCTGACATAACTCCATTGTCGATCGTACCTTACTTAAAATTGTGGTAAACAGCACCAATCGCTAGCATTGACCCGAGGGCTGGCGTCAATTTGATAAAATCTTCCAAAACGGAAACTTATCGGCTTGAGGCACAGTTGTGTTTTTCTGGCTAAAGTCGCCCCGCCATCAGCGACAGTTGCTGTAGCTGTTTGCAACCGATTTTGTTCCTGTGGAGACAACCAGCACAAAACCTCCGAACAAAAGCAGCCCGCTCACATCAGAAACCAAATATTTGCGCCAATTCTGATTTAATTATATTGCTATAGCAACCGCACTCGATGTTTAGGAGGTTTTCAATTGCTAAAACTAATGCGGTGATTCCTGCGGAATGGGAGCATATTAATGATAGGAAAAATCTTTTTTTCGCAGGGCGATGGCGATTAGCGCACGTACAAGGAGAGGAAAAGCCCAACGAATCTCCTCCCTTCTTCCTTCTTTCCCAAATAACTAAAGCCTTCTCTCTCAGAGAGTTAAAGCTTTCTTCCTTCTGCTATATAATAACCAAAGCGTTAAATATTTTTGCAGTGACAATAACTACTAACAAAAAAGACGGCAAATCCTCTAAATATCCCTTTGACGGTCTATCTTTAGACGATCGCAATCCCGACTTCATTCAGCTTTTGTTGCCATTCTGGGAATGGCTGTACCGCTACTACTTCCGCGTACAAAGCGACGGCTGGCACCACGTGCCTGCCAGCGGAAAAATGCTCGTGGTTGGTTCTCACAACGGGGGACTCGCCGCTCCAGATATGTTTATGTTCCTATACGAATGGTTCCGCAGGTACGGAACGGAACGCTTGGCCTACGGATTGATGCACCCAACGGTTTGGCAAGTTTCTCCTGATGTTGCTAGCATGGCGGTTCAGTGTGGAGCCCTCAAGGCGCATCCGAAAATGGCGATCGCAGCTTTGCGGAAAAATGCCCCAGTTCTCGTCTATCCGGGCGGCGCTCAAGATGTTTTCCGCCCCCACCACTTGCGCGATCAAATCTACTTTGCCGGACGCAAGGGATTTATCAAATTAGCATTGCGAGAAGAAGTACCAATTGTACCAATTATATCGCACGGTGCTCACGATACTTTGATAGTTTTGGCAGATTTGTACGAACAAGCAAAGCAATTGCATGAATTGGGAATGCCGTGGCTATTTGGCATCGATCCGGTGGTATTGCCCGTGTATTTGGGATTGCCTTGGGGATTGAGTATTGGGCCTTTGCCAAACCTGCCTTTACCCGTGCAAATTCGGACTCGCGTGTGCGAACCGATTGTATTTGAGAGGTATGGTTCGGAGGCGGCGCGCGATCGCGATTACGTTGATGCTTGTTTCGAGCGAGTTACCGCCCAAATGCAAGAACAATTAGATTGTTTGGCTGGCAAGTAACGATTGCACAAGTCTAGATTATTCTCTGCAGCAGAAACCGATTTTTTTTACGACAAAATAGCGTGAGTCGCGAGGGATATGGGTAAAAAAAATGGTTTCTTGACTCTTATGGGTAAGTCGTGACTGCAAACAGTTTTTGAAATAAATCATTAGATTTATTTCAAAAACCGACAATTGCGGTACTAAATCGGATTTTACCCATCTTAATTACGTGAAATACCCGAAAACCGCCGTCGCCAAAGTGATACTTTTTATCATGCAGGTTGTAGCGGACATCATATCAGGTTAAATCAACGCTGATGAAGAGGATTTAATCTGCGTTTATCTTCCTTACTCGGCGGTGAAAAAATAGACTTGGCAAAACTAACCTGATTCTGTATAAACTCTTGATCTTAATTCGGCATTCTGTCGAACGGTGACTAATTGCCCGATCGCCTTAACCGCAATACTCGGATGAAAAAGTACAGCCGGCGACTCAATCATGTGCAGAACTTCCAAAAATGCTTGACAAACTTTAGCATCTGAGACCAGCACTTTTAACACTAGATCCATGTAATCAATTGTCAGCCGCGTAGCGAGGTTTAGTTTGGCACCTTCACTTCCCCGATAGCGGGAATCCTGACTGATGGCAAATGTCCAAGGAATTGTATGTAATTTTGCTAGTTTTTGTTGAAATTGTCCCGCAAATCCTGTTAAATCGCCTTCTGGATACCACTCTCTTTGCTTTTGCAAACATTCATCTAGCATCTGAGCATCCAGTGCAGCAACGGTCATTCCTTGGCCATAAACTGGGTTGAAAGCGCAAACTGCATGACCGATAACTGCCAAATTTTCAGGATAACAAGAGAGGCGATCGTAGTGTCGCAAACGGTTTTCGGTACCTCGATACCTATAAATAGGTGTTATTGCTTCTGCGTCTTTAATTCCATGATAAATTGTCGGGGTTGGCAGACTGCGGGCAAATTCTAGAAAACCTGCTTCGTCTGTGGGGGGATAATCGCGATCGCCCCCGGCGAAACCCACCAGCCAGCGATTGCCTTCGATCGGGAAAAGTGCACCGCCACGGGTGCGGAACGGCGGTCCGGGTGATACAAATACTGGCGCTGTGTCTGACAATTTACCGCTGCATTTATAAATGCGAGTGGCATAGCCGACAAAAGCATTGATAACGGTTTCTTGTGGAGGTTCATAACCCAAACTTTTCAACCATTGAGGTGTTTTGGAAACTTTGCCACCAGCATCGACTACTAAATCTGCATACAAATTCTCTACATGGATGTTACCAGGGTTGTGGCGATCGCGAAAACGCACCGACACGCCAGCAACTTCCGTGCGCGAGGCCTTAGCCATAAACCCCGTTACTGTACCTCCTTCGAGGAAATGCACATTCGTATTTTCAGCCAAGCGGCGGCGAATTTGCCAATCAAGTAAATCTCGACTGAACAAAATTAAATTATTTAGATCCGGGCTAAATTGCGGGGCCCAACCCGCCGGACTAAACCACCCGATCGACTTCGGATCTAAACTAGGAGCACCAGCAGCTACCAGTTCGTTTTCCAAGCCGGGAAAAAACTCTTCGAGGATGATTTTTCCCCGATTTAAAAGGATGTGAAGATGACGAGATTGAGGAATCCCAGGGCGAGGTGCGGGTTGGTCTGAAAAAAAATCTCGTTCAACAATACTTACTCGGTCGAAGTGTTTTGCTAATACTCTAGAGGCCAACAGTCCTGCTAAACTGCCACCAATAATAATTGCATGACTTTTTCGCTGCACTATCGAATTCCTTGAAAGCTAATTTCCTATGGCATTGATTGATGAATTGTGAACAATTTGTCTGGGCTTCTGTGCCGACTCTTAATATCGATCGACCCAAGATTTTCCTCTGCAATTATTTTAATCCGACTTACCATTACTATAGCGGTTCTCAAAAAAGTGACGTATGCCCTATGCCCTATGTCCTATGCCCTATGCCCATGAGTACCTCATATGAGAGCTCGAAAGGCTATACCATCTATCTCGGATGCGTCGCAGCGCACCTTACTCATAACGGAGAACTAAAAACTTCACAACGGCCAATTTAAATACCACAAATATTCCTAAAGTGACAGCCGGCCGCAGACATATTTCTACACTTCCAACTGTAGGGGGATGCTTTAGCTCGTCAATAAGGCGATGCTTGCCATTGGGGGCATGAGTCTAAAACTATACATTGGTTAACTTGCGCCAATGAGCGCGCACCCACTCCTTAACGAGGAATATACTATGTATCAAAATTTGCCAATAAATCCACAACTGTATAACATCGGGTTCTGGCTGGCCCAAGTACCAGTAGACCAGACTACAACAACAAACACAGCAGAAGACGCAGCACTCCTTTATTCCGGGCCGCAATTTTTTATCGCCTTGATAGCTGGAGTCGTACTAGCCTGCGCTTTCCAACTCTTGCTAACAAATTTATCAGTAGCTGCGGGCCTTTCGTACATGGGACAATCCCACGACGACGGCCACCACTCGGATAGCGGCAGCCCCCCAGTCCGCCACATCGGCCGAAAGGTAGGTACTTGGACGCTAATCACCGTCACCGTTGCCCTATTCTTTGCTTGCTTGCTAGCAGTTAAGCTCAGCTTGATTAGCAGTCCCGGTTTAGGTGCGATCGTCGGTTTAGTCGTCTGGGCAACCTATTTCTCAATGCTCGTCTGGGTGAGTTCCACCACCGTTGGTCAGTTGATCGGTTCCCTCGTCAACACCGCGACATCAGGCTTTCAAGCCATTGTCGGCACCGCAGCCTCGGCCATCGGCGCCAAAGCAGCCAGCAACCAAGTAGTCGCCACAGCCAAAGCAGCAGCAGCAGCAGTGGGTCATGAACTGGGTAGCGCGATCGACCCCACAAGCTTGCGCGAAAACGTCGAAGACTACATCCAAAGCCTCAAACCGCCAGAATTAGACATCAAAGGGATGCGTAGCGAGTTTGAAAAATTGCTTAATGATCCGCAACTAAAAACTATTGCAGCCGAAAATTTGCCGAATCTCGATCGGCAAACTCTCGTAGATTTAGTAAGTTCGCGATCGGACTTATCAAAACGCGACGTAAACCGGATTGTAGACCAACTTCAAGATGCTTGGAAACAAGTAGGAAAACAAGGGCAGCAATCAGACGGCATCGCCCAATTAGTAGACTATCTCAAATCTGCCAAATCTGGAGATTTGGTCTCAGATAAATTGGCAAGTAGAGTAGAAAAAGCCCTCAGCAATCTGGGCGGTCAAAATTCTGGACAAAGCCCGACCATGATGTCCCAAGCAACGACAATGGCAGTCAATGCTTTAATGGGAATAGTATTGGGTCGCACGGATATTTCTGACTTGGATGTGGAAAAAGTAGTCGGTCAGCTCAAAGAAGCTAAAGAGAAAGTTACCCAGCAAACTGATAAAATTACCGCTCAAGTCAAAGGCGAACCCGTAACTTACAGCCCAATTCGTGCGGACGTAGAAAACTACCTACTCAACACTTATTCGTGGCAGATGAACCCCCAAGCCATCGAGCGCGAATTTCGGGACGTTCTCTACGATCCTACAGCCGATCCTGGAACTGTGCGCCGCGAATTAGAAAAACTAAAACAGTCTAATTTTGCCGAAATTCTGGCTAGTAGAGGCGTTTTTACCCAAGACAAAATTAAAGAAATTTCCCAGGAATTAGAAGCAATTAGACAGCGCGTTTTACAAACCGTGATCTTTGCGGAGGAGCAAGAAAAATCTCGCGATTTGCAGTGGCGGTTGGAAACTTATTTGAAGCTGACGCCGAAAGAAGAACTGACAGCAGCAGGTATCGGGAGCGATTTCAAAAAAATCTTAGAGGATTCCGACGCTAGTTACGAACAGTTGCGCGATCGGCTTTCTCCTTACACCCGCGACAGTTTTGTGCAAATTCTCCGAGGCCGCGAAAACTTCGGATTCCAGGAAGTAGAACAGATTGTTCAAGAGTTGGAAAGGACGCGAGATGTAGTTTTAGCAGATGCTAAAGGTCTGCAAGAAGCAGCGCAGGCCCGACTAGACAACCAGTGGCAAAGAGTACAAGAATACTTGAAGTCTACGGGCAAAGAAGAACTTAATCCCGAAGGCATCAAGCGCGATTTGAAAACGCTGCTGGACAACCCGGAAGCGGGAATGTGGGCGCTGAGAGCTAGAGCTTCTAAGTTCGATCGCGAAACTTTGGTAAAATTGCTATCTCAGCGGAAAGACCTCAGCGAAGACCAAGTAAATCACCTTCTCGACAGCGCCGAAGAAAATTGGCACAGCGCGGTGCATGCGCCGCAAAAGTTGGCCGAAAAAGCTAAGGATCAGTACGACCATACAACAACCGCCCTTGCAGATTACCTCCGCAATACGGGCAAATCAGAACTCAATCCTGAAGGGATTCAGCGGGATTTGACAAAACTGCTGCAAAATCCCAAAGAAGGAGCTTTAGCGCTGCGTGGCCGTCTGTCTCAAGTCGATCGCGATACTTTGGTAAAACTGCTTTCTCAGAGACAAGATTTGAGCGAGGAACAAGTCAATCAAATTATCGACCAAGTGCAGGAAACCCTTGGCTCGATTGTGAAAGCGCCGCGCCGTTTGGCAAAGCGGATGCAAAGCCAAGTGCAGGATTTTCAGAGCGTTTTAGAAGATTATTTGCGTAATACGGGCAAGGATGAATTAAATCCCGAAGCCATCAAGCGCGACTTGCAACTGCTGCTGCATGACCCGAAAGTCGGCGCTTACAGTTTGGGCGAGCGCTTGTCACACATCGATCGAGCTACAGTTGTTTCTCTGCTGTCTCAGCGGCCGGATATTTCTGAAGCAGAAGCCAATCGCATTGTCGATGGAATTTTGTCGGTGCGCGATGAGTTCGCAATGCAAATTCAGAAAATACAGGAGGGTATTCAGTCGGTAATTGACGGGATTCTCGGAAAAATTCGGGATTACCTCAATTCGCTCGATCGCCCTGAACTCAACTACGAAGGCATTACGCGGGATGTGCGGAAGTTATTTGACGATCCGCAAGCCGGATTTGATGCTTTGCGCGATCGGCTTGGTCATTTCAACCGCGATACTTTAGTAGCACTAATGAGTTCCCGCGAGGACATTTCCGAAGCAGATGCCAACCGCTTGATCGACCAAATTGAAAGAAGCCGCAACAGCGTCTTGCAAAGAGCAGAACGCTTGCAGCAAGAGGCGCAGCTTCGCCTCGAAAGCATCAAATTACAAGCCGAAAAACAAGCCGAAGAAACCCGGAAAGCAGCAGAAGTTGCCTCTTGGTGGCTGTTTTTCACCGCTCTTACCTCGGCCGCAGCAGCAGCCGGCGCCGGTGCTTTAGCCGTCATCCGATAAAAAAGACCCAAGTTGCGATCAGATTGCAGATAGTGCCTGATATGAGTTTCTATTGATATCAGGCACTAATGTTAGTAAAGGAGTTGATCGGGAAGTGGGAACGGGTTTTTATTAATTTGTTAGTACGGTTGAATAATGTTATGGTAAACCAGTTCCTACCCCTTTTTTGAGGCTGGTGCCAACGGTGAATCTATACATTTTAATTACCAGTTTTGATTAATTTAAAATAGAAAAGTAAAAAGCGGCTTTTTTTGATTGTTGTATATTTTATTTGCGGATGTAAATGAAAAGTCGCCGGATATTCATTACCTCTCCTATCACAATTTTTGAACGTGGTTCAGGCTTCCCGGCGGGATTTGCTTTTCGGCAGATTCTACAACTGTTGCAAGGATTGCTGAAGAATGACAAAAATCAAAACAGTTATTGGAGTGAGAACCTTTTGGCAAAGCAAACTTCGCGGGCCAGTTCCCTCTCTCCTCAATATTTTTTAGGTACAATAATAGAGAGGGTTCTCCACCCAGCACGCCTGTTCTCCCAACCGCCCACATCCCTGGCTGCGTCAGTATCAAACGCGAATTGTTTTGAGTTCGATCGGCGGTTTATGTTGAAGATGCCGATCGTCAGGTTATAACTTGTAGGTCATTAGGTTGTGCATAATAGGGAACTAAAGCTGTGAAAATACTACACTGACTGTGGGGGGCAAGATACCGGATACCTTGGAAATACCAAGGGCTTTGCTTTCGTCAGCCCAGAAAAGTCCAAACACGCAGGCCCTGCGATCGCCAATGCTAAACAACCTACGTCTCAAACCTCTCCTGGCTAGTTGCCTATTAGCACCGTGAGGAGGGCGACGCCATGCAACTCCGAAAAAAAACACTATTAATCATCGGTGCAGCGCTGATCAGCCTGATTGTGGTTCTGTATGCCACTGCATCAACTATTTTGCTGCATGATTTTCACAACCTCGAGGCACAGTACGTCCGCCAGGATGTCGCACGGGCTTTGGACGCATTAGATGATGACTTGTCGAATTTAGACACCAGCGCCCAAGATTACGCCGAGTGGGACGATACTTACTCTTTCGTGGATACACGGAACGAAAATTTTGTCAAGTCAAATTTCGTCGATTCGACATTTATTTACTTGAGACTAAACTTCTTGGTACTGCTGGACTCCAACGGTAAGACGATCTTCAGCAAAGGTTTCGACCTTAAATCCCAAACCGAAATCCCGATTCCCGAAAGCTTAAAACAGCACTTGACCGAGGCGCTACTAGACTCATCGACAGTGGATGGCGATCGCCCCGCCGCCAAAACAGGCGTCCTCACCCTGCCAGAAGCGAGGCTACTGATTGCCGCCAAGCCCATCTTCAACAGCAACGCCCAAGGCCCGTCGCGGGGGACGCTGATCTTGGGACGCTACCTCGACAGCAGCGAAATAGGTTTGCTTTCAGAACTGACTCACCTGTCAGTGGATTTTAGATTGCCGAGCTTAGATTTTAAAGTGGGAGCGGCGAACTACTTCGGGCACAGCGCCAAGGCGATGGCTCGATCGAGGCAGGAGTTGGAAAATGTCAAACTCAAAATTTCCAACCTCAAATCAGTAGAAATTTTAGTCGAGCCACTCAGCGACACCTTAGTCGCAGGATACGCCCTGATTCGCGACATCCACGGCAACCTCGCGTTGCTGCTGCGAGTAGAGACAGATCGCATCATCTACGGCCAAGGTCAGGCTACCTTGGAGCTGTTTACCTTATCAATACTGGCAGTAGGTTTAATATTTAGCGCCATCACCCTGCTGTTGCTAGAAAAATTAGTCTTGGCGAGATTGGCTTCCTTGAGCACCAGCGTCAGCAACATCGCAGCCAACGGCGATCCAAGCTTGAGAGTTCCTATGGCCGGAGAAGATGAACTCTCAAGCTTGGCCGACGCCATCAATCGAATGCTAGAAGCATTGGGCAATTCTCAAGTCGAACGTAATGAAAGCGAAGACCGCTATCGGTTGATGGCCGAAAATTCAACCGACATGATCACCAGACACGACCCCAAAGGCGTGTTTGTTTACGTCTCACCCGCCAGCAGGGCTTTGCTGGGATACGAACCTTCGGAACTCATCGGCCGCGTCCCCAAGGATTATTTTCACCCTGACGATTTAGAAACCATTGCCAAAGCTCACTGGAAAGTCCTGGCGCTCCCAGTTACTTACACCGTCAGCTACCGCATCCGCCGCAAAGACGGCAAATACATTTGGTTTGAAACCACCGGCCGCACGATTAGTGATCCCCAAACAGGCGAAGTCCAAGAAATTATCGGCATTTCCCGCGACATCAGCGTGCGGAAGCAAACAGAACAAGAACTGCGAGAAAGCGAAGCTGCAATCAAAGCTTTGTACCAAGTGACTTCGGCTCCCCGTACAGACCCGCTCAACCACCTCTCTACATTTGATTTGCGCCTCCAAGAACTGCTGGCAATGGGATGTCGGCATTTAGGTCTGTCCGTGGGAATTTTGTCCTGCATTCAAGGCGACAACTATCAAATAATGGCTGTTGAGTGTCCCGACGGGTCGATAGTCAAAGACCAAATCTATGATCTGGAAAAAACTTTCTGCGTCGCTACGTCAATGGCAAAAGAACCGATCTACTTTGAGTCGGTGAGATTTTCGGGTTTTTCCTTTAACATTGACGATCGAGCCTTCCCAATCGAAGCTTACATGGGCATTCCCGTCACGGTGGCAGGTGAAGTTTACGGCACTCTGTGCTTCTTTTCTCCGACTCCTGTGACAGAACCGTTCCGAGCTGTAGACAGAGAGTTGATGAAACTGATGGCTCAGTGGGTGGGAAGCGAACTCGAACGCCAGCAAACCGACGTAGATTTGGCAAAAGCTCGCGATCAAGCACTGGCGGCTACTAGAGCCAAAAGCGAATTTTTAGCCACCATGAGCCACGAAATTCGCACTCCGATGAATGGAGTCATCGGCATGACCGGTTTGCTGCTGGATACCCCCTTAACTCGCGAACAGCGCGATTTTGTAGAAACTATCCGCAGCAGCGGCGATGCCTTGCTGACGCTGATCAACGATATTCTAGATTTCTCGAAAATTGAGTCGGGCAAATTGGACTTGGAGGAACATCCGTTTGACATCCGCACTTGCATAGAGGAATCTCTAGACTTGGTAGCTGCTAAGGCGGCAGAAAAAAAACTGGAAGTGGGTTACTTGATCGATCGTACAGTACCGGCAACGGCGATCGGCGATAGCACCCGCTTGAGGCAAATTTTAATCAACTTGCTCAGTAATGCTGTTAAATTTACCGACGCTGGAGAAGTGGTGGTTTCGGTGACTGCCAAAAAGATTTCAGTGCCGGCGGCTAAGGCTAAAGAACCGCCCTTAATTGCTGGCGAACCGGTAGCAATTAACCCAGCATACGAAATACATTTTGCGGTCAAAGATACCGGTATTGGCATTCCGAGCGATCGCATGGATCGGCTATTTAAATCTTTCAGCCAGGTTGATTCTTCAACGAGCCGGCAGTACGGCGGTACCGGATTGGGTTTGGCAATTAGCAAGCGTTTGGCCGAAATGATGGGCGGCCGGATGTGGGTGGAAAGTATGGGGAGTATCGCGGGCAATCCTCCGGCCCATTTTAGATCATCGGCAGTTTTTGATTTGGGATGGGCAGAATCTTGCGAAATTGCCGAAAAATATGGCTATGGCAAATCTGTACTCAGCAACAAGCCGATCGGCCAAAATACGAAATCCGTTGGCTCTACTTTTTATTTTAGTACGATCGTTTCTGGCTGCAAGAATTCCTTACCACTTAACTTGAGCAATTCTCAACCTGAATTAGCTGGCAAGCGAGTCTTAATTGTCGATGACAATGCTACCAACCGCAGAATTTTGACTCTCCAAGCTCAGTCTTGGGGAATGGTGGTTAGGGCTTCAGCTTCGGCTAGTTTGGCTTTAGATTGGCTGGCTGCTAAAGAGATGTTTGACTTGGCAGTTTTGGATATGCAAATGCCGGAAATGGACGGGTTAGCTTTAGCGGCGCAAATTCGCCGGTATCCTGATTGCGAAAAGTTGCCGTTAGTGATGCTAACTTCGATCGGCAGGCAAGAAATTAACCCCCCTGCTATGGAGATGGATTTTGCTGCTTTTTTGAATAAACCCATCAAACAATCTCAGCTTTACAATGTTTTAATCAATATTTTTGGAGAACACACAACTGAATTTAAAGGCCAGCGCACTACCGGGTCTTTCTTGCAAACCATACCCGTGCTGGCGGAGAAATTACCCCTGCGGATTCTGTTGGCTGACGATCATTTGGTGAATCAGAAGGTGGCTTTGCAAATTTTACAGCGGATGGGGTATCGCGCGGATGTGGCGGGAAACGGTATCGAAGTGCTCGAAGCTTTGCGCCGGCAGCCTTACGATGTGGTGCTGATGGATGTGCAAATGCCGGAAATGGACGGACTGGAAACTACCCGCCACATCCGCGAGCAATTTTCAGCAGATTTAACTTTAGAAAATGACACGGGAGAATCAGAAATTTCCGCAACTGATGAGCAATCTAATAATCTAGACGGGACTAAAAATCCCACGGGAGAATCAGAAGTTTCCGCAACTGATGAGCAATCTAATAATCGAAAATCCCGAATCCAAAATCCCAAATTGGCGGATGAGGAATCTAACAATCGAAAATCGAAAATCGAAAATCGAAAATCGAAAATCGAAAATCGAAAATCGACGAGGCCTTGGATTGTGGCGATGACGGCAAATGCGATGCAGGGCGATCGCGAAGAGTGTATGGCTGCGGGGATGGACGACTATTTGAGCAAGCCGATCGCAATTGAGCAGTTGGTGCGAGCTTTGAGCGCGTGTAAATCTCGATCGAACTCTGCATTCGATCGTCTGCAGCCGATTGTTTGTTTGGATGCCCCGGCGGAACAGATCGAAGGAACGAGTGAATTACAAGTGCGATCGAATGTGGTTGTTGCGGGAAATCCACAACTGACAATTCCCAATTCGCCGGCAGTCCTCGATTGGGGTGCATCAAATCTCGATCGGGCTTTGTCAGAAAGCCAGAATTCCCTGAGTCCCAAGATTATAGAGGGACTGCGAGAAGTGGAAGCTTTGGACGAGGCGATCGAGATTTACCTCGAAACAGCTCCCGAACTGCTGCGAGGCATCTCTATGGCTCTGTCCAACGCCGATCCGCTGGCTTTGCGGCGATCGGCTCACTCTTTGAAGTCGATTAGCGGTACTCTCGGTGCTTTTCGCTTGTTTGAACTGTGCGAGGAACTCGAAATCATGGGCCGCATCGGCACAAATGCTAACCAGCCTTTACCTGATCCGGCCTGCGCGCTTTTAGAAGAGGTTGAGGCCGAGTATCAAAGAGTCGAAGCGGCGTTAAAAATAGAGCAGTCTGTGGATTGTTAGCGGTTAGATCCTGTCCGATTGATTTCTCATAAATTCCAGTCCGCTTCGGGTAAGGCTGTCCATCTGAAACAACAGTAGACAATCGAAAGTTATCTCACCCACCCCAAGGAGGGGACTGTTAACTATTAACTTACTTTTTAGTTACCAAAACCCAATCATCCGCTGTTTTGAGAACCTCAGCATTCTGCAAACCTAAATGTTTTAAAACTGGTTTTTCTAACAGAAAATAAGGTTGAGGGAGAGTTTGCCATTTCTGTTTGAGCGTCGGCGCGTCGGCGACAATAACTTGGCGTTGACTATAAAAATTCAGCGATGGACGGCCCAAGCGGTGAGAAGTAAACACCTGTTGACCGGCGGGAGTTCCTGTGCGGACAATTTCGGCGATCGGCTTAACAGGATAATCCTCGGCCAGTTCCCAAACCCAGTTATCAGAAGCCACTAATACCAACAGCGTCAGGTAAGTTCCCCAAATTAAAACTAATATAAACTGCCGATCTTTGCGGTGCAGCAACACCGCCGCCATTGTCATTGTCAAAGCTACAAACATCAGCATTAACTGCAAATCTCGCTCTGGAGGCGCAATTTGTCCCCCGATCCGTACCCAGCCACTGAAGTACACGCAACCGACGACAGCAACTACACCCAGCATTGCCAAAATCGCGGGATGAGGCAACAAAGAAATAGCATCAAAACGTTCTTCTGCTTCCTCTTTGACCGGCTCTGGCGGCAGCCACAGTTGCTCCCAAACTTCAGCGAGATAACTGCCAACGGCAAGAGCAAAAGCTGGATAAATTGGCAAAACATACCACGGCAATTTAGTAGTCATCACAGAAATAGCCAGCAGATATACTCCAGTCCAAACCAATACTAATTTTGGCCCGGCAAAACTGCGATTTTCCCAACTCAGACGCAGCCCTTGTAGCCAAAATAACTGCCACGGCCAAGCTAATTTTAAAATTTCTAAAAGATAATACCAAGGCGGGCCTCTGTGACTGCTCACAGGTTCCGAAATTCGCCGGAAAGATTCGTTAACTAAATTAGTGTTGATGAAATATTGGCCGTAGTGCAGCCATTGGGCAAAATACCAAGCAGCTACTGGTAAAGTTCCGATCGCCAATCCGCCCCAAAGATACCCAGAAGTGAGGAGTCGCGGGGTATCCCAAACCAAAAAAATACAGCCAACAGCACCCAGCAGCAGCCCCAACATCACGCCCTTAGTCAGGCAAATGAGTCCGAACCCAATCCCCGCGCCCAAAGCGTAGCGCAAGTCGCGGCGCGATCGTAACAAACACCACATCGCCAGCAGCAAAAAACACAAAACTGCTCCATCCAACATCGCCAAACGTCCATGCCGCACCACCGGTAACAGCGTCAGATAAACGAGGGCAGAAAAAATGGCGATCGAACGCTGCGGAAACAACTCCCTGCCAATGGCGTAAAGCAAGGGCACTGAAGCCGCCGTCAGCATCGCCGGTGCCAACCTCGCCGTCAATTCGCTGACACCGCCGACGGCAAAACACAGCCCGATTAGCCAGTGTACCAGCGGTGGTTTGTTCAAATAAGGCATAGAGTCGATCGTTGGATACAGCCAATTTAAGTTGCCGCGCCAAATTTCGCGACTTACCTGCGCTGCAATGCCTTCATCCCAATCCCGCAAAGCCACGCCGCCCAGATTCAGCCCGAAAATCAGCACTGCCGCCAACAGAAAAGCCAGCATCCACACTTTGTCTGTAAAGCTGTCATTCCAGCGATTTTTCGGTTTGCGGCCCAGGAATGGAAAGATTTCTGACATAAGTTAAGAGAGTTTTGAGCGTCCCAAACTGAGGGTAAACTTAGACAGCAGTTATTTGCGACTAGGAAAATACCATGAACTTGCCTGTAATTATAGATATTATCATTGGCTTAGTATTTATCTACCTGACTTTAAGCTTGCTAGCTTCGGAAATTCAGGAACTGATTGCTACTGTTTGGCAGTGGCGCGCGGAACATTTAAAGAAGTCGATCGAAGTGCTGATTTCTGGAGGCAGCGAAGGCGCAAAAGATCCCCTGCAACTTAAGAGAGTTGGACAGTTGGCTCATTCGATTTACGCCAATCCGATTATCAAAGATTTGAATCAGGGAGCGAAAGGGCTGTTATCAGAGGGATTCCGCTCTGTTACGCACCGCATGGGGGATTTTTACCACGGAGTTACGGGTACTAAAAATGTTTTCGGCAATAAATCCAGTGGGCCTTCTTATATTCCAGCCGAGTGTTTTTCTGCTAGCCTTTTGGAGACTTTAAAGGTTTCTAGTTTGCTCAGCTCTATCTCTAAAACCCGATTGGAAAGATTTAAGGATTTACAATTAGCCCAAATTCAACAGATTGGACAAAATCTGAGTTTACCGGATGCTACTAAACCGATCATCGAGCAAGAATTTAGGTGGCTGAATGCGGAGTTCAATCGAGTTGTTGAAGATTATCAAAACAATTTAGCAAGTTTGAACAACAGCTTAGATCGGATGTCAGAAAAGCTAGGATTTTATATTAAGGATTCTCAGGTTTATCTACCAGAAACAGAGCTGGCAGGGAGAGAATTTCAGAGGCAGATGGCATTTGTGAAGGCTCGTTTTGACAGCAGAAATGAGCGGATGGCGCTGCTAGGGCAACTACAACCGAGTTTCAGCAATCTGTTAAATACTGTTAAAAAAAGTCAAGAGTCGGCAGCAGAAATTATGGAACTCAAAGAGGAGAGTCCGATTTATCAACAAATTCAAGAAACCTTGGACAGTATGCCAGAATCTTTGAAACGCAGCCTTTATATTTTAGCGCAGCGCGCTGAAAAAAGCGGTGGAGATACTCAAGAGCAGTTGCAGCGGTTTCAGAAAGAAATTGAAATTTGGTTTGACCAATCGATGGAGCGTGCTTCTGGTGTTTACAAGCGGAATGCTAGAGGGGTTGCGATTTTGCTCGGAACTGCGATCGCTGTAGCTGCTAATGCTGATAGCATTCATATTATTAATCGGTTGTCGAAGGATTCGATGTTGCGATCGACTGTTAATGTGTACGCTGAGCAGTTGGTGGAAAAAAATGCTAAGACTAAATTAGATAATTTAACAAGTCTGAGAAAAGTTCAAAAGGATGTAGATATAGCTTTGGATGAGGTAGCCCTGCCTTTTGGATGGAGCGAACAGAACAGCTTGGAACGAGATGCCAAGGGGAATTTATTGTGGCTGGCTTTGATTTCCAAATTGTTTGGTTGGATATTAAGCGGCGTAGCTATTTCTATGGGGGCTGCTTTTTGGTTTGAGGCGCTCAACAAGATTATTAATATTCGCAATGCAGGGAAAAAACCGCCATCTTCCACAGAATCTTGAGCGGTGCAGTTGCGAGGCCCATCTACTAAGTGTCATACCCTTTTAGATTTTAGATTTTAGATGGGGGCATGACTGAAGACTATCGAGGTTTGAAGCACCGGCTTACAGTTGGATTCTTTTTTGAAAGTGGGATCACGGATAGGATACCGGATCGATCGGTAATTTGGCGTTTGCCGGAAGTCAGGGAAAACACGCAGAATATAAATTCCGTGCGATCGCGGATGGCAGTGCTGCAGAAATAGGGGAAACTAATAGATAGGTTAAATAAGAATGGGCGAAATAAACAAGGTCGCTGGCAGTTTCAGAAGCTCTGACTCCAAGGCTGTATCTACCGCTAAACACACTTTTGGAGGACGGAATATGTTAACTTCTTTCAGGGAAACGACTCCCGCCTCGGAATACGCAGATCCCCCATCCCAAAGCTTTGTATTCAATGACTCCAGCATCAATGAAGGTGGATATTTTGTTTCCAGAATTTTGGCTGGGGAATCTGAGTGCATCGAGAAAATCACCTCCGCACTTCAAAAATCTGCCTCTATCCTTAGAGAGATTGACAAATTTGGCTCGACTTCTGGCGGCAGCTCGAACCAAGTGCAATTAGGCTTTGTTATCCTCAGTTCAGATTACCTGGAACCATACAAAAGTCAATTGTCAAAATCGCATACCTCTATGACTCAAAACAACGGACTTGGTTCGTGTTATGCCGATCGATATAGTGATACACTCAGCAACGGCGGTGGGAGCGATCGACTGTTTGCTAATTAAGGAGAGTAATTTAATGGAGGGTATCGAACCTACCGAGAGCGACTGAACCCGAATACAATTTTAATTAGGGAGGCAGGCGCGATCGCAATCAACGATTTCGATCTGACTAAATCAGCAATCATCTCAATTCGCGCTGAATAACTTGAATCACTTTTGCAGTGAGGATGGCAGTCCTCACAGTGTCGGTAGCACCCCATAAGCCAATTGATTTCCAGCCATAGGTTCCACTTAATATTAGATCGTTTTGACCGCAAGCATCCAGGATACAAGCCCCCGGATTGATCCGTAGAGAAATAAAAAACCTGTATCCGATGAAACTTGCCCCCGAATTTATCCGTGGTGTCAATGCTTCAATTCTAAAATCTAAAATCGATTGACTGTTAGTAAATGCAACCAAACGTCCTGGTAATCAGTATTTAGGTGTACCGCCCACCTAGCAGCTTCAAAGCATATAGAATTCTTCAAAATCTACATAATTCAGTTTTCCCTTGGATGAAATACAGCTAGGGAAACTCTAGTGCATTGTGCCTCTACGTAAAATATCACAATCAAATAAAAACTACTCAATATAATTAAGAGGAGTTATTCTGGGGGAAATTACCTCCACCCTTTCCGACTACCTGAAATCAGACTACTTTTAGCCAAATAATGTCGCACAAATTTGATGGTACAACCTAGATTGATTTATTTAAATCTGCAATATAAATGTTGTAATATCTTCCCATCGGTAGAGGTCATAATTTTCATTATGGTCAATAGAGAAAAGGTAAATGTGGCTCAAAATAAATCAACAAAAAAAATTTTAAAATGACGCCATTTCCAAATTAGGTGTTAAGATATAATCAAATAAGTCTGATGAGATTACTCCGGGGTGTATCTACTAATAATGCCCTTAATGGAGTCTCCAATATGAGTTCTACATTCGCTCAAGTTAACTCACAATCTGCTTTTGAAAAAGTGCCACTGCGCTCCTTAGTCTTCATTGACTCCAGCGTGGAAGATTACGAGTCACTTACAGCGGGAGTGCTGCCGGGACAGCAGGTAGTAATACTCGATCGCACCAAAAACGGCATCGAACAAATCAGCTCTGAAATTGAAAAATACGCCTCTACTAACGGGGCGATAGACTCGGTTCACATTATTTCTCACGGCAATTCTGGCAGCCTACAACTCGGCAATACTGCTCTGGGTTCAGATAACATAGAGCAATACAAAAGCCAGTTGGAAAAGTGGCAAACTTCACTAGCCCCACAAGCAGACATCATGCTTTACGGCTGCGATGTAGCAGGCGGTACAGGTGCTAATTTCGTCGATCGCTTCAGTCAATTAACCGGGGCTGACGTTGCGGCATCCACCAACACAACCGGCAGCGGCGGCGACTGGAATTTAGAATTTGCTTCTGGCCAAATTGAATCTCCCTTAGCCTTGCAGGCCGATGCGATGGCAAGTTACCAAGGTAATTTAGCTACGATCGTAGTAGCCAACAATAGCGATAGCGGGCCCGGTTCATTAAGAGCTGCGATCGCCACCGCTGTTGCAGGGGATACAATTACCTTCGCTCCAGGTTTAGCCAGCCAAACCATTACCCTCACCAGCGGTCAACTCGATATTCCCGTTGGCAAAAACATCACGATTGACGGCGCCGCCGCACCCGGTTTAACTATCAGTGGTAACAACGCATCCCGCGCCTTTTTTGTCAATGCCAACGTTGCGACTGCTACCACTTTTGCGGTCAAAAACCTCATTATTACTAACGGCAAAACGGCTGATCGAGGTGGCGCGATCGGCACAACCGACGAAGTAAACCTCACAGTAGAAAACGTTCAGTTCAACAACAACGTCGCCGATCAAGGCGGTGGCGCAATTTTCGGTAATTTCAACAATACCCTGACTGTTACCAACAGTAAATTCAACGGCAACGTAGCTACCGCAGCTAACGATGAACGTGGTGCAGGTGCGATCGGCTTTTTGAGTTTCAAAACTTTTACAGTCACCAACAGCGACTTCACCAACAACAAAGGAATTAACGGCGGGGCAATTAACAGCCTTCAAGGTAAGCTGACAATTGACAACTCTCGATTCATCGGCAACGACACCACAGCAGCCACTTTCGCCACAGGGCAGCCCAATTCTTTCTTAAGAGGTTTCGGCGGCGCACTTTATACCGATCGAGCCAGCAATCCGAGCGAAGCTTCCGGCACAATTAAGATTACCAATAGCGTATTTCAAGACAATAAAGGTCGAGGTGAAGGAGGCGCAGCTTATCTGTTCACCGGCAGCCAAGACAAAGTTATTTTGGAAAAGAGCACCTTCCAAAATAACGAAATTCTGGCGCTACCCGGTGGAAACCCTGGAAACGGTGGTGGGGTAACGATTTTGAGCGACAGCACCAACCAGGGATTGACCATTACCAGCACCACCTTTGCGGGCAACAAAGCCGGCAATCAAGGTGGCGGCCTGTGGACACGCAATGCCCCTGCTACGATTACTAACAGTACGTTTTCTGGCAACTCCACGGCGTTTGCTGCTGGTGATTTCAACAAACTCGGCGGTGCAATGACTCTTGGTGCACCCACAACCATTCTCAACACGACGATCGCCGATAATTCTGCAGGCTGGGTTGGTGGAGGTATCTTCGCCGATGCCAATAATGTCACCCTCAAAAACACGATTCTTTCCAACAATACAGCGGCTAACGGAGGAAACCCTTGGGGCATTCAGCAACACGCCACCGCCCAATATAGCGATCAAGGAGGGAATTTTCAGTGGCCGGTGATTGACACCGATACCAAGGTGACGACAAGTGTGACGATCGCAGACCCCTTACTTGGCCCTTTGCAAACCCTCAACGGCGCTTTAGTCAGGCCGCTGCTGATAGGAAGTCCGGCAATTGATAAAGGGGTTGCCACCGGCGCACCCACTACGGATCAGCGCGGCGTGACTCGCCCTCAAGATGGCGACAGCATTCCAGGTGCGATCGTGGACAGCGGCTCTTTTGAATTGGGAGGTAGTGTCGTCCCAGTGCCAACTCCCACACCCGCGCCAGTGCCTACTCCCACACCCGCGCCGGCGCCTACTCCCACACCCGCGCCGGTCCCAACTCCCACACCCGCGCCGGCGCCTACTCCCACACCCGCGCCGGTCCCAACTCCCACACCCGCACCGGTCCCAACTCCCACACCCGAACCGGTCCCGACTCCCACACCCGAACCGGCGCCAACTCCCACACCCGCGCCGGCGCCAACTCCCACACCCGCGCCGGTCCCGACTGAGACTCCGACTCCGGCGCCGACTCCCACACCCGCGCCGGCGCCAACTCCCACACCCGCGCCGGCGCCAACTCCCACGCCCGAACCGGTGCCAACTCCCACGCCCGAACCGGTGCCAACTCCCACACCCGCGCCGGCGCCAACTCCCACGCCCGAACCGGCGCCAACTCCCACGCCTGCGCCGACTCCGCCGCCAACACCAACTCCCGCACCGACTCCAACTCCGGCCTCAGATGATTCCCTACTCGATAGCCTCAACGCCCCGCAACTAGATCCTGCCACCATCACCCCCAACCCCGTCCAACAAACTATCAACGGCGGCGAGGGTACCGATTTCATCATGGGCGGTGTCATCAACGAGTCAATTAACGGACAAGCCGCCAACGATACTCTCTACGGCATGGGCGGCAATGACAACATTGACGGCGGCGCAGATAACGACTCAATCTTCGGCAATCAAGGCAGCGATTTCATCTCTGGCGACGCTGGCAACGATACCATCTACGCTGGCAAAGATAATGACACTGTTGTTGGTGGTGAGGGCGACGACTTTTTGAGGGGAGATTTAGGAAATGATACAGTTGCCGGCGGCGGTGGCAACGACACGCTTTTTGGTGGCAAAGATGACGATATCTTACTCGGTGAAGATGGTAACGACTACATTTTAGGCAACTTAGGAAATGACACAATTAATGCTGGAAACGGCAACGATATTGCTTTTGGCAATGAAGGCGCAGACCTAATTTTTGGCGATTTTGGAAATGACACGCTTTACGGCGGCAAAGAAAACGACAGTCTCGATGGCGGTGAGGGCAACGACTTGCTGTTGGGTGGCAATGAAAGCGATGTGCTGTTCGGCGACACCGATAACGATACGCTTTACGGCGGTAAGGGTAATGATATTCTCAGCGGCGGTGCTGGGGACGATTTCCTTTCCGGGGATATGGGGGACGATACTTTGACTGGTGGTTCGGGAAATGATGTGTTTTTCCTCAATCAAAGTTCGGGTAGCGACATCATTAATGATTTCCGCAAGGGAGAGGATTTAATTGGGTTGAATTCTGGTTTGAGTTTCAATCAACTCAGTATTACTTCCAGCAACAATCAAACTTTGATTACTGTGACGGGAACCAATCAATTGTTGGCGAAGCTTAACAATATTACCCCCGGTATTCTCACTGCTACCGATTTCACTCAGGTAACAATCTAACTGCCTGGGGTAGGGTGCGCTATAAGCAGCCAGCCCGCTTAGAAGTGGTGAAGATAGCTCCCAAACTCCTGAAATTTGGTGGATGACGTTAGCGCAGCCCGCCCCTAGGGGGGCTACGCCAACGAATAGGAGCGATCTGATTCTTTTCAACTGCGATCGGTAATAAATCTTGTTTATTGCCGATCGCCCACACCTAGAATGAGGCACATCCGTCTATTGCAATCCTGAGCTGGCTAGCCATAAGTAGCGCTTGAATAAAGCCAGCTTTCTCAACACTAAATTTCCGATTTCTGGGAACTTTTTTCCAGATAGTAAAAAAGTTAAATTAATCAAAATTTTAGGAAATTTTCCTGGTTTTATCTAATGTGAATGTATCAGGTACTAGCTAGAGCAATTCTCAGGAAGTCCGAAGTCCAGAAAAGATTTTCTGGATTTTACCTGACCAAGGCTTCCCAATGGTTTGATGCACTACTTATCTGGCTAAGGAGGTGCATGGCAAATCTACATATAGAGGTTCCCCGTGGCGGACTATTTACATTACATCCTCTGCTGCATTTAATTGCTAAAAAAATCGCAATTTTCACCCAGATTAAACGGATTATGGAGACCAGTCTCGAATTTCACTTAGGGATAAAATTAAAGTTTTTCCCTAAATTTTAATCTCCCCGATGGAGCACCGAGATTTTAATTCTGCCTTCGGCTTTTTGTATCTCTAGCCTTCTGCTTTCAAGGTGAATCTACCAGCAAATAGCAAACATTCTCATAGGGTATGCGAAATGAACTCCACTTTTGCCAGTATTGATTCACAATCTGCGAGCCGCAATTCTCGTTCTAAATCTATTGTCTTCATTGATTCCGAGTTAGATGACTATCAAACTCTTACGGGTGGCGTGCTTCCCGGTGCAGAGATCATCATTTTAGATAAAAATGGTAACGGAGTCGAGCAAATTACTGCGAAACTGCAAACAATTTCTGCTGCGGGGCGAACTGTAGACCAAGTTCACGTTTTTTCTCACGGCAATTCTGGCAGCTTGCAGCTAGGTTCTACGACGTTGAATTTGGATAATTTACCACAATATGAAAGTCAGTTGCAAGGGTGGCGAAATGCGCTAAGCGACAAAGCAGATATTGTGCTTTATGGTTGCGATGTTGCTGCGGGTTCGGGAAGCGATTTTGTCGATCGCCTGGGCGAGTTAACCGGGGCTGATATTGCGGCATCTAGCGATCGCACTGGTCGCGGTGGTAACTGGAATTTGGAGTTTGCCAAGGGTGATATTGAAGCCCCGCTAGCCTTGACTCCAGAGGCAATGGCGAATTATCAAGGGACTTTAGCGACGATCACCGTTACTAACAATAATGATAGCGGGCCGGGTTCATTGAGAGATGCGATCGCCTCCGCAGCAGCCGGCGATACCATTCAATTTGCCTCGACTCTGGCCAGCCAAACAATTACCCTCACTTCTGGTCAACTTGTTATCAACAAAAACTTGACAATTGATGCAGTTGATGCAGCGAATTTAACCATCAGTGGCAACAATAATTCGCGGGTAATCCGCACAGAGAGTGCAACAAATGTTACTCTAAAAAACCTGATTATTGCCAACGGCAAAGTTTCTGGAACCGATCAGAATAATGAGGCAACTAGCGCCGGTGGTGGCATTCAAACAGGAGGTAGCAGCACTTTAACTTTAGAAAATAGCCAAGTCAATAATAATGTTGCCGGTTTTGGTGGCGGCATTTACACGGGTTTCCGCAGCACGACGACTGTAATTAACAGCAAGTTTAGCGGCAATGATGGTTCACTAGCGGATAATACCGAACGTGGTGGCGGTGCGATCGCAACTAAAAGCGGCGGTGTTTTGACTATCAGAGATAGCGAATTTACCAACAACAAAGGCAGCTACGGCGGAGCTGTTAATAACCTGTTGGGCAGCATGACGATCGAAAACTCTAAATTCATCGGCAACCGCACAGAGAAAGGCGTTGGTGGCGCAGTTTACGTCGATGGTGCTAATGCTTCGGGGCCGAATGCAACCCCCGGCCCCGTTGCCGGAACTATTGCTATCCGCAACAGCGTTTTTGATGGCAATATTGGAGCGAGAGAAGGAGGAGCGGGATTTTTATTTGGCTATCTTCAAGATAAGATAGTTTTGGAAAATAGCACTTTTGTTAACAATAAAGCTGTTAAGGATCTAGCAGGAGTTGGAGGTTCCGGAGGCGCAATTCGTCACGGAAATGTGGATCTTACTGTCACAAACTCCACTTTTGCTAATAACCAAGCTGAAGATAATGGGGGCGGTTTGTGGGCAGGAGGGAATGGAAATATCAGCGTTGTCAACAGTACCTTTTCCGGCAACAGCGCTGCTAAGCAGGGCGGAGGAATGGTTGTCGCTAACAGAGATTCCTTTTCGACGAACATCGTCAATTCGACTTTTGCTAAGAATACCGCTGAATTTTCGGGAGGTATTGCTACTTTTAACGACCCTGTGAAATCGCCAATTACTGTCAAGAATTCGATTTTTGATAGGAATACTGCAAGTAACTCTTTTAAAACTAGGCAGCACACTGGACGGGAGCTCATCGATGGGGGAAACAATCTTCAATTTCCCGCTAAACTGACGACCGGAGATCCTAATGATAGTAATGTTACGGCAAGTATTACGATCGCCGATCCCTTACTCGGCCCGTTGGAAAATATTAACGGCGCTTTCGTGCTGCCACTGCTAGTAGGAAGTCCGGCAATTGATACTGGTACTGGTGCGGGCGCGCCGGCGGCAGATCAGCGCGGTGTGAGTCGCCCTCAAGATGGTGATAATAACGGAAGTGCGATCGTTGATATTGGTGCTTACGAATTTAATCCTACAGTCACGCCCACCCCAACTCCCACACCGACTCCGACGCCAACTCCCACTCCAACTCCCACTCCGACTCCCACACCGGAACCGACTCCGACTCCCACACCGGAACCGACTCCGACTCCCACACCCGAACCAACTCCCACGCCCACACCGGAACCGACACCAACTCCCACGCCAACTCCGGTATTAGATGATTGCCTACTCGATAGCCTCAACCCTCCGCAACTAGATCCGGCCACCATCACCCCCAACCCCGTCCAACAAACTATCAACGGCGGCGACACTACCGACTTCATCATGGGCGGTGTCATCAACGATTCAATTAACGGACTTACGGGCAACGATACTCTCTACGGCATGGGCGGCAATGACAACATTGACGGCGGCGCAGATAACGACTCAATCTTCGGTAATGAAGGCAGCGATTTCATCTCTGGCGACGCTGGCAACGATACCATCTACGCTGGCAAGGATAATGACACTGTTGTCGGTGGTGAGGGCGACGACTTGTTGAGGGGAGATTTAGGAAATGATACAGTTGCCGGCGGCCTTGGCAACGACAGCATTTTCGGCGGCAAAGATGACGATATCTTGCTGGGTGAAGATGGTGACGACTACATTTTAGGCAACTTAGGAAATGACACAATTAATGCCGGAAATGGCAACGATATTGCTTTTGGCAATGAAGGTGGAGACCTAATTTTTGGCGACATCGGTAACGATACCCTGTACGGCGGCAAAGAAAACGACAGTCTCGATGGCGGTGAGGGCAACGACTTGCTGTTGGGCGGCAATGAAAACGATGTGATCTGTGGCGACATCGGTAACGATACCCTGTACGGGGGCAAAGGTAATGATATTCTCAGTGGTGGCAGCGGTGCAGATTTCCTTTCCGGGGATGTTGGGGACGATACATTGACGGGAGGTTCGGGAAATGATGTGTTTTTCCTCAATCAAAGTTCGGGTAGCGACATCATTAATGATTTCCGCAGGGGAGAGGATTTAATTGGGTTGAATTCTGATTTGAGTTTTAATCAACTCAGTATTACTTCCAGCAACAATCAAACTTTGATTACTGTGACGGGAACCAATCAATTGTTGGCGAAGCTTAACAATATTACCCCCGGTATTCTCACTGCTAACGATTTCATTACTCTGTAATTATTATACTAAATCCGGTTTGTCTATACCCTCGATCATTCTGCGTATCCTTCGGCGGTTAAAACCGCTACTAAACAAACGAAGTCTGAGTCCGCAGAGTGAGATAAAAGGAGTATTTAAGCCGGATTTAGTATTATATCATCTTCCAATAAAAAGTAGCCAAGTATGATAAATATCCTCTAATATTCTGATGCTATAGCCACACATATTAATCTGTTTTTCCTAATAAAGCGGACTTGATATTATTCCATTTTAATACGATCGCACAAATCTCTGTCCTCCTCCTTGACTTCAGCATTGGTTCGCAGATAATCCCCCACGCGATCGCACGCATAACCCAGTTCATCGAGTTTGAGAATACGCTCTAGATCCCACAAAATCACAGTGCGATCGTCCCCAACCGAGGCAATCTGTTTACCATCGGGACTAAACGCAACTCCCCAAACGTTCCCTTCATGTCCGGTTAGCGTCGTGATTTCTGTCCCGTGGGTTTTCCAAAGTTTGAGTGCGCCAGTTGAGCCTCCCCCCACCAGCATTTGACCGTCAGGACTGAAATCAACCGCCATCATGCCTCTACTATTTCCCTTGAGGGTTTTGAGCAACGCGCCATCACTCGTCCAGAGTTTAATCGTGTCATCCCTGCTGGCAGTTGCCAAAGTGCGACCGTCTGGACTGATGGCAACTTCCCAAACAGGGCTGCGATGACCCTTTAGGGTCTTGGAAAACCTACCGTCAAGACTCCACAACCGAGCAGTGCTGTCGCTACTGGCTGAAAGCAGCCTCTGCCCGTCAGGGGTAAAGTCCACATCGTAAACCCTGGCTTGATGCCCTGTGAAAGTTCGTAGGGGCGGTGCCCCCGTGCCCGCCCTGCCCTCCTTGTTCCACAGTTTCACGGTTTTATCGTTGCTAGCAGAAGCCATTAGCCGACCATCTGGACTTGGGGAGATATCCCAAACTCCAGCTTCATGACCTGTTATGGTTTTCAGTAACGTCCCGTCGAACTGCCAGAATTTAATTGTTTTATCTTCATTAGCGGTAGCAAGGAAAGGTGTATTAGCAGGATTGGCAAAGTTAGTACCAGAGAGGAAAGCAACCGAGTGAACGGCAGTATCGTTTCCAGCAAAAGACTTCAGCAACCGGCCGTCTCGCCCCCACAGTTTGAAACTGCCATCGGAAGAAGCGGAAGCTAGCATCTGACCTTCGGGGGAGAAATCCACATCCCAAATCGTGCCGCCATGTCCGTAAAGGACTTTCGAGAAGGGGTTTGTCGGGTTCCAGAGTCGAGCAGTATTGTCGTCGCTAGCAGAGACAACTATTTGACTGTTGGGAATAAAAGCAAGCCCGCGAATTCCAGATTGATGCCCTTTAAGGACTTTCAAAAGTGTCCCGTCCGGCTTCCAGAGGTTGATGGTTTGGTCGGCGCTAGCGGAAGCAATCACATCGCCTGCTGTGCTGACGGCGACTTCAAACACTTCCGCACTGTGACCGCTAAGAGTAAGTAGGGGCTGTGCCCCCGTGCCTGCCCTTCCGTCGGGTTGCCAGAGTTTGACAGTGTTGTCAGCGCTGGCAGAGATAATGGCGGGACGTTTGGCGCCGCTATTGTCTGCAAGTAAAGCGAACTTAACGTCCCAAACGCTTGCGCTGTGACCTTCCAGAGTGTTCACCAGTTCGCCATCTAGAGTCCAGACCTTGACCGTATTATCTGTGCTGCTAGAGGCTAGCAGGTTTCCATCCGGGCTAAAGGCAACACCCCAAACCGAACCTTGATGTCCTGTCAGAGTCTTGAGCAGTTTGCCATCAACACTCCACAGGCGAATGGTGCTGTCTTCACTGGCGGAGGCGATGCGCTGACCGTCTGGACTCACGGCGATCGCCCAGATCGCAGCCTTGTGTCCCTGAAAGGTTTTGAGCAGTTTGCCTTCCCGACTCCACAGATAAATGTTGCCGTCCACGCTGGATGTTACCAGGCGCTGGCTGTCGGGACTAAAACGAAGGGCGTAGACGCTGCTGATTGTGTGTTGGAGAGTGTGCAGCAAGGTACCATCCCGTTGCCAAACCTTGGCTGTTTGGTCGCCGCCTCCGGTGGCGATGAGTTGACCGTCGGGGCTGACATCAACTGCCAGAACCGGGCTGGAATGGCCCAACAGGCGATTGAATTCTGCCGTTCCATAGATGGCTTGTTGCAGCACTTGTTGAACTTGAGATGGCAACTGGGGGCTGGAATTAGCTAGGCTGTCGATCCTGCGTCTGGCTTTAATGGCGCTCACGAGGGCATCTAATCGCTGTTGGGAGGCGAATTGCCCTGCCGATGAGGAAGTGAGGGCTTGAATTTCACTGATGCGGGCTTGGTGTTCGCTGGTGATGGCGTAATGATATTGCCAGAGGGCGAGAATGCCAAAGGCGATCGCAACTATTAGCGCTCCGCTGAGCGCCCCAAGAAATCTTCGCTGCCGCTTCGCTGTCTCTCGCTCTAAAACTAACCGTTTGCGTTCTTCTGTGAGTCTGGCTTCAACTTCTCTGAGCCTCGCCGCTTCCAGCGCTTGCTGCACTTCCAGCCTGTCTAATTCACCAGAAGCGGCTAAAAAGTGATAATCCAAATCGCTCAAACTTTTTCCCTGGGCCCAGTAGGAAGCGTCTTTTAACGATTGTCCCCGCAACAATCGCGATTCATCGGTTTGTTTGGAAGCGATCCAAGCGTTGAAAGCTTGGGAATAAGGACGCAGTTGCTCTAACTGTTTTTCTACCCATTCCAGGTTAAAGATTTCTTGATAAATCGGGTTTCTTACCTTCAACAAACCTTGTTTTTTTACTACCAAACCCGATAGCAGCAGTTCGATCTGCTCTCGACTGTCATCCGCTTCAACTTCACCACATTGTAAGAGGTTTTGATAGATACCTAAGCTACGTGCAGTGAGTTGTTCGTTGCCAAGAATGCGATCGCGAATTGTCTTTAAATGCTCAGGCTCATCTTGCGATTCCCATTTATTGATGATGTTTTCTATTACCACAGATTCCACAAAAAATCCCTCTGTTCCCGGTGGAATTTTTAAATCACCGCTGTGGGCTTTTCCTGCCATTTTTACTACTAATTCACATATTTTTTGAGTTAAAAATGGTTGTCCTCCCGTCCAATCTAAGATTTCTTTGAGAACTGCCTGCGGATTGGCTATGACCTTTTCTAACCCTTTCGCTAATGGTTGAGCTTCTTCTAAGCTAAATCCGGACAAATCGATCGATTTTCCGATATTAAAAGGTGTCCGATTTTTATCGGTGATTAAATCGCTGGGTGTAGCTACTCCGAAAATTACGAAGGTAATCCGGTTGTATGAGGGATTGAGGGCTCGTTGGTTGTAACAATAACGAATCAAGGCGAAAAAGTCATCGACGGGAAAATCTAAGCCTAAAATACTATCAATCTCATCGACAAATATAAAAATTCGCTCATTGGGAAATGTGACTAATAAAATTTCTTCAATAAATTGACTCAATCTTTGCAGGAGAGAAACTTCTTCTTGTTCTTCCCACCAGGTTTTTAAATTAACTTTGCCTACAAGATGGAAACTGCGCCACAAATCCCCAACGATTCCTTTATACCATTGTAAGGGAGTGATATTTTCGCTACCGATGCGGGTCATGTCGATCGTGCTGCATTGAAAACCTTCTGCTTGCAGTCGATGGAAGGTGCGAACGAGAAGGGAAGATTTGCCCATTTGTCGCGAATTGAGAATGTAGCAAAACTCGCCTCGTTTTAAGGCTTGATAAAGTTCGATATCTGCTTGTCGTTCGACATAGGTAGGCGCATCAGTGGTGAGACTGCCACCAATGTGGTAAGAGTAATTTTTCATAATTGATAGTTAATTGTTTCGGATAATTTAGCGATCGCCCACTGCATCGCACAAATGTCTGTCCTCCTCTTTCACATCGGCATTTGTTCGCAAATAATCTCGCACCCAATTGCAACCAAACACCAGTGGATCTGTATTGAGAATTCGCTTCACATCCCACAAAATCGCCGTTTGGTCATGGCTGGCGGAGACAAGGAAAGTGCCGTCGGGACTAAAGGAAACTTTTGTCACCAAACCTCTATGTCCCGTGAGCGTCCTCAGCAAGATGCCATTTTTATTCCAGAGTTTCACCGTGTTATCCAGACTTGCCGTAGCGACGATTTCACCATCCGGGCTAAAGGAAACTCCCTGCACTCCCTGTGCGTGACCTTTAAGCGTTCTCCGTAGCTGTGAAGAGTGAGGAACTGAGGTGTCAATAAGAGTCGATAAGGCATCTAATTTCCAGAGTTTGGCGGTGCCATCTGTACTGGCTGAGGCGATCGTCTTGCCATCGGGACTGAAACTGACCCCCATAGTCATAGCCTGATGGGCATCAATCGCCTGCAACAAAGTGCCATCGGGCTTCCAGATCGCGAGAGTACCGCTGCTACCGACGGCGGCTAAAGCTTTTCCATCAGGGCTAAAGGCCACACTCCAGAAGGCGTTGCCATCTAGCTTCAGAGTTCGCACTAACACGCCGTCTGGCTGCCAGAGTTTCACCGTGCCGTCTGAGCTTGCGGAGGCAATAATTTTACCGTCCGGACTCCAAGTAATTCCGTAAACTACACCTTTGTGGGCGTTGATTTCTCTCAGAAATCTGCCATCCTTGTGCCAGAGTTTAACTGTTTTTTCACCCCCTGAAGCAATAAGTTTACCGTCAGGACTGAATGCCACATCCCAAAGCCCCCCTGTACCCTCCTTAAGCGTCTTCAGCAACGTGCCATCGACGCGCCAAAGTTTCACCGTGCCGTCTGTACTGGCAGTGGCGACGATTTTACCGTCAGGAGCGAAAGCAGCTCTATAAACAGCAGCGTCGTGACCTAGCAGGGGCAAGAAAAAAATGTTTTTCGGCTGCCAAAGTTTGACAGCATTTCCTATACCCAGGGAAGCAATGAAACTGCCGTCACGACTGAAAGCGATATTCCATAGCGCACTGCGATGTCCTGCAAAAGTTCTGAGATCTTTGCCGTCTTTGCTCCAAAATTTGATTGTGCGATCGCCGCTGGCTGTGGCGATAATCTCACCGTCAGGACTGAAATCTAGACTCTCAACGCCAGATGCGTGACCTTTAAGGGTTCGCAGGGGCTGTAACTCTTCGTCTGACGGGGCATGGGAGGGCCAAAGTTTAACAGTTTTATCCATGCTCGCGGAGGCAAATATCTCGCCGTCAGGACTGAACTCGACCTCCCAAATTGCAGCGCTATGTGCTTGAAACGTTCGCAGTAACTTTACTGCGTCCCAGAATGGGCCGTCTTTTTTCCACAATCGGATCGTACCCTCCGCACTTGCGCTAACGAGCATTTCCCCGTCGGGGCTAAAGCTCAGGCTCCTCACCGCATCGGTGCGATCGAGAATGGTTAATAAATTGCCGTTTTTGTCCCAGAGTTTAACGGTGTTATTCTCACCGGATGCAGCTAAAGTCTCGCCATCTGGGCTGAACGCCACACCGTTAAACTCCTTACTGTGTCCCTCAAGGGTGTGTAGGAGTTTGGGACCCGGCCAAGATGTTCCCTCTTGCTGCCAAACTTTAACTGTGCCATCTCCACTGGCGCAAGCGAGGAGTTTGCTATCGGGGCTAAAAGCCATCCTCCACACTATACCGTTGTGGGGAAGAGTCGCAATCAGGGTGCCATCTCGCTGCCAGAGTTTGACCTGGTTATCTGTACTTGCAGAGGCAATGGTCTGAGCGTCGGGACTGATTGCTAATCTATACAGTGTCGCCTGATGTCCTGATAAGCGGTTGAACTCGGAAGCTCCATAAACTGCCTGCTCTAGTAATAATTGCACGCGCTTTTCTAGTTCGGGATTTGCTCCACCCAGTTGTTGCAGTTTGCGCTTGGCTTTGATGGCGGCGATGAGGCTGTCTAATTTTTGCTCTAAGGTGAAGAGGGCTTCGGAGGAGGTGGCGATCGCTTCTACCTCACTCAATGTAGCTCGACGATATTGCCAAAAAGCTGCTGTTCCTAAACCGAGGGCGATCGCTAATGCTAAAGAGAGTGCAGCAATAAACCACTTTTGCCGTCTGGCATTTTTTTCGACTTCTTTTAACCTTTCTGCTTCTAAGGTCAGTTGCATTTCTTGTTTGTCGAGTTCGGCGCTAGCTGCTAAAAATTGATAGTCTAAATCGCTCAAACTTTTTCCCTGCATCCAGATTTGAGCATCTTTTAAGGCTTGTCCCCTCAAAAGGCGCGAATCATCTGTTTGTTTGGCAGCGACCCAAACATCGAAAGATTGGGAGTAAGGACGCAGTTGTCCTAATTTTTTTTCTACCCATTCTATATTAAATACTTCTTGATATATTCGGTTTTTTACCTGCAAATAGCCTGCATTCTTTACCACTAAACCCGATAGCAATAGTTCGATTTGTTCTCGGCTGTCATCGGTTGGTACCCCCCCTAGCCGCCCCTTAGTAAGGGGGGGAGCCGAAGGCGGGGGGGTCAGAATTTGCTGGTAAATGCTGAGCAATCTTCCGGCGCGTTGTTCGTTTCTCAGGATGCGATCGCCTATCGTTTTCAGATGCTCCGGTTCGTCTTGCGATTCCCATTTGTCGATGATTTGCGATCGTACCAAACTATCCACCCAAAATGCCTCTGTTCCCGGGGGAATATTTACTAATCCGCCTGCCGTTTCTCGGCTGGCTCTATACGCCAAATAGCAAATTTTATGGGTGAGGAATGGCTGTCCTGAAGTCCAAGCTAATATTTGTTTGAGAACGGCATGAGGATTACTGACGGCACTCTCTAATCCCTTAACTAATAGTTGGGCTTCGTGCAGCTCAAAACCATGCAAATCTATAGCATGACCGATATTAAAAGGAGTTCGCTTTTTGTCGGCAATTAAATCGCTTGGCGTCGCTACTCCAAAAATTGCAAAAGTAATGCGGTTATACTCTGGATTAATCGCTCGCTGATTGTAGCAAAACCGAATTAAGGCAAAAAAATCATCGACAGCGAAATCCAAACTGAGAATGCTATCGATTTCATCGATGAATATAAATATCCGCTCGTGAGGAAAATTGACCAGCACGATATCTTCAATAAAATGACTCAATCTTTGCGAAAATGAGACCTCTTCTTCGTCGCGCCACCAAGTTTTTAAATTAACTTTTCCTAACAAATTGAAGCTGCGCCACAAATCCCCAACGATTCCTTTATACCATTGTAAGGGAGTGATATTTTCGCTACCGATGCGGGTCAGGTCGATCGTGCTGCATTGAAATCCTTCGGCTTGCAGTCGGTGCAGGGTACGGACTAAGAGAGAAGATTTACCCATTTGCCGGGAGTTAAGGACGTAACAAAATTCGCCAGCTTTTAAGGCTTCATAAAGTTCGGAATCTGCTTGCCTCACTACGTATGTAGGCGCATCACTCGCGAGACTGCCCCCAATTTGGTATGTTACCTGGGTCATGCCGTTTATGGGTGGGTTTAAAGGTGAGTATGTAGTAAATTTATTTAGAGGTGAGGATGTGGTGCTGGAGCTTCATTATAATATAAATAATGCCCAATTTTGGTTAATTACCCCTTTTTTTAGTCCGGGTAGGCGGACTTTGTTTGTATAGCAGCGATTTCCAATCGCCAGGAAAAGTGGAGTTTTCAAGGCGGATATTGGATTACGAAAAGAAACTGTAAAGCCGACTCTAAATAAAGTTGTACGAACCAAAATAGAGGCGGTACAACTCGCAGCTTAGCGTACAGCGGTTGTTATCGATATTAATCAGTCCCATACTAAATAATTTAGAAGCCACTATCGGCTCTAATTCCACTCCGTGTTCCGATTTTACCACTTGTTTAAGTGCAACCGCAAGTTCGGGATACTCTTGGAATGTTGCCCAAAAACTCCGCAAGTAATCCTTATAAATTCCCGCTATTGTCGGAGCTTCTTGTAGTAGCTGATCTAGCGTTACACTGTTTTGACACAGGTGGTAAAGAGCTAGCCGCACCAGATAAGGATGTCCCCCCACCATTGCCATTAGTCGATCGCCATTGGGGCCATCTGTCCAATCCAGTCCGTGACGCTGGGCTAAAGCAAGTATCTGCTCTCCTGTAAAATAGGGCAATTGCAGGGGTAAACCGACATTAAAAGGCGATTCAGTGAGCTTTAAAGGAATATAAATTTCTGTGGAGTGAAGAACAATTAACCGCAGTTTTTCCAGGGTTTTAATCCGCTTTGCTTCTTCATGCCAGCTTCGCAGCAGCGGCAAAAATTCTCGGGCAATTTTTGGATACTCAAAAATTCTATTTACTTCATTTAAAGCTAACACAAGAGGGGTACTGATTTCTGCTAATACATATTGTTGCAAATATATGGTGCAGCTTACTTTGCTACCCATGTCTTCATCCCAATAATCATCTAATAGAGGTGGTAATTCTAGGTGACGGCTGATGTTGGCACAAAACCAGCGTAAAAATTTATCGAGGTTGTCTAAAACAGCTTCCTCGGCTTGCTGAAAATCTAAACTTACTGTTCGATAGTCAAGAGAACTTGCACGATCTAAAATCCTTAGCAGAAGGGAACTTTTTCCCATCTTCCTGGGAGCTTTAATCCGCAGCACACTTCCTGGTTTGGTAATCTCTCGATAGGCGAGTTCTTCAATTAGCGGGTGATGGATATAAAATGGCGAACCGAGGGGCACGGGAGAGCCGGGAAATTCTAAAGGTGTTGCGAGGCATTCGCTGCGGGTGAATTCTTCAATTAATTCTCGTTCCTCTGTGGTCAGGGAACGTGATTCTACACAAGAGCGAAAATTTGATTTGCTAATAGATGTCTGCAAGATTTGAGAGAGAGATTGCCACAAGGATGAGGCGATGTTTCTCAGGTAATGCTCTCCGTAATGAGAGGCAGATGCGATACTTGTATAAGTCTTTCCTTCCCAAACTTGGCGGAGTATGATTTCTTGTACGGGATATAAATCTTTTTGTAATCGCACACGAGTTAGCTGTAGTACCTCATCTATCGTCATAACGAGCAATAACCATATAAGTGTATCGTTGATATTATCACTTATGATTGAGTGTAAAGCTTAGAGCGATCGCCGATTGGATTTCGACACGATCCTGTCGCGACATTTTTCAGGGGGTAATTGATCAAATCGGTTAAATATGCCCGAAGAGTATCACTGTCAATAATCAAGAATTCCCTCGCGGGGTGGGGGCGGGTGTATTTATTTAACCTGTCTGCACTATTCAAGGGTACAAGAGTGAACGCACCTCTACAGGTTTTTGAGAATGGTTCTCTTCGTTAATTTAAATCCGTGACATCCGTTAAATCTGGTAATTACCCCGTTGCCTGACTGGTCACTCAGTGCTATAACCCAATTTTAATGGGCGCTGGCGCTCTTACTGGAAAGGAATCTGCGCTCAGTTTTTCTTGATCGTTGCCCAAAATGTCATGCCGGTGTCACAGTTGATAGTGAAAGCAGAATTAAAAATGTGACAGTTGACCTTGCTAAAGCTTAGTCGATTGATGTTAATTTAATTACAAGTAGTTTCATATCGCTGCATTTACTCATCACAAGTGTTAAGTCCAAAAGCCTAATTTTTATTTTGGGGCCAGCAGTTTTTTAAATTTTCCTGTAACCACCTCTCAAAAATATTAGCAAATAACCGAGTTAATTTGATGCAAATGGTTCATGAAATATTTTCAAATTATTTTATTCCTCACGGTCATTGCTACTTGTGGAAGCCGGGATTAGTGAGGCTACACGTTTTGTCCGATGGCTTGATAGCCGTCGCTTATTTTTTGATACCGATTACGCTGATTTATATTGTCAAAAAGCGGCAAGACGTGCCTTTTGACTGGGTTTTCCTGCTGTTTGGCTCTTTTATTATCTGCTGCGGGATTACCCATATTATGGAAATATGGACGCTGTGGCATCCTAATTATTGGTTCTCTGGTTTTCTTAAAGGGATTACGGCGCTGATTTCGCTATGTACAGCAGCAGTGCTGGTGGAACTAATCCCAAAAATCTTGGCTATTCCCAGTCCCGATCAATTGGCGGTGGCAAATGTAGCTTTACAAAATGAGATTGGCGATCGCAAACAAGCTCAAGAAGCACTCTCGGAATTAATGCTAGAATTGGAAAAACGGGTGATGGAGAGGACGATCGCTTTAGAAGTTGCTAATGAACTTTTGCAACAGGAAAATCGCGATCGCTCTTTGGCTGAAAATTCATTGCGGCACTCGGAAGCTAAACTGCGAGAACAAACTCAACAGTTAGAGAACGCTCTGCAACAACTTAAAGGCGCTCAAACTCAACTCGTGCAAACAGAAAAAATGTCGTCTTTGGGGCAAATGGTAGCTGGGGTTGCCCACGAAATAAATAACCCTGTTAACTTCATTTATGGCAATCTGATTCCGGCTGAGGAATACATTAAAGAGCTTTTGGAATTGATTAAGGCTTATCAAGTTTATTACCCCACTCCTGCACCGGAAATTGTAGACAAGATTAACAGAATTGATCTAGGTTTTATTTTAGAAGACCTGCAAAAAATTTTTCGTTCGATCAAAATTGGAGCAGAGCGAATTAGGGAAATTGTTAAATCTTTACGCACTTTCTCCCGCTTAGACGAAGCCGACATGAAAAAGGTAAATATCCATGAAGGAATCGATAGCACTTTAATGATTTTGCAGCACCGCTTGAAAGAACAACCAAACCGTCCGCCGATTCAAGTGATTAAAGAGTATGGAGATTTGCCACTATTGGAATGCTACGCGGGACAGCTTAATCAAGTATTTATGAACATTGTTTCTAATGCTATTGATGCTTTAGAACAGAGTGTAGCGCAGGGTGATTTCCCCAACGGCTATTGGGAAAATAATTTTTCTGACAACTTACAAAACACCTATTGCCCACTCCTAAAAATTCGCATCCGCACGCTTTTAGTTGATGGCAAGTGGGTGCAGATTCACATTGCTGATAATGGCACTGGCATAGATTATGATGCGATCGCTAAAATTTACGATCCATTTTATACAACGAAACCTATCGGTGCTGGTACCGGACTGGGTTTGGCGATTTCTTATCAGATTATTCAAGCCCATGAAGGTTATTTGCGCTGCACTTCCGAGGTTGGGAGAGGGACTGAGTTTATCATTGAAATTCCTTTGCGATCGCAATTTAGCGAGCGCCACCTAGTACAAAAGCAAGCTGTTATGAACAAGCTGGGTTGAGGCGTTAATAAATAATGCTGAATCCAGCTAAATTTTTCGGTTTCTTTTATTTTTTGCCTAACTTAGGCATCATCAAATCCATATTATCTGCAAATAACAAGTATTATGTGGGAAGCACTCAAAAATATCTTTTCCCCAACTCAGTATATGCCTCACGGTCATTGCTATCTTTGGCAAACGCCTTTAGTGTGGCTGCACGTAACTGGGGACTTTTTAATCGCGATCGCCTACTATTCAATTCCGGCGATGCTGATTTATTTTATCTTCAAGCGGCGCGATGTTCCTTTTTTAGGAATATTTGCTTTATTTGGTGCATTTATTATTCTCTGCGGCACGGGACACTTGCTAGACATTTGGACGTTGTGGCATTCTGCTTATTGGCTGTCGGGGATTGAGAAAGGAGTTACTGCACTGGTTTCCTGCTACACCGCCGCCTCGATGGTAACACTATTGCCCCAGTTTTTGTCTTTAAAAACCCCCCAAGAATTAGAAGCCATAAATCGCAAGTTGCAGAGTGAGATTGCTGTGCGGGAAGATGCGGAATTAGCGTTGCGCCACGCTTATGATGACTTAGAAATTAAAGTTCAAGAACGCACCACCGAGTTGAGAGAAATTAATGGTTATTTAGAAGCTGAAATCAGAGAAAGAATAGCCGCTGAATCCGCTTTGCGCGAACGAGAAACTAGGTTAACAGAACAACAAAATGGTTTGCTCGAATTAGCCAAAAATTCTAGTATCTACGAGGGAAATATCGGCGAGGCGTTGAGAGAGATTACACAAATGGCAACCCGTACCCTGAATGTCGATCGGGCAAGTATTTGGTTTTATCAGGAAGATAAATCCGCGATGTGCTGTGCCGATCTTTACGAACTGACACCCAATCAACACAGCGGGGGTGCAGCACTGAAAGTTGCTGACTATCCTAGCTATTTCCAAGCTTTGAATAGAGAACAGGTACTCGCAGCGGTTGATGCCAAAACCGATCCGCGCACCCGAGAATTTAGCGAATCTTATTTGAGGCCTTTAAACATCTCGTCGATGCTAGATGTTCCTATTACCCATAAAGGGCAAATTGCGGGTGTAATTTGTTTAGAACATCAGGGAACGACCAGGAATTGGACGCTCGACGAACAAAGCTTTGCTAGCTATGTGGCGCAGATCGCAGCTTTAGCAATGGAAGCTCGCGATCGCAAGCAAGCCGAGTTAAACTTGCGTTCTGTCACCGAACGCTTGCAATATTTGCTGGCGACTACTCCGGCGGTGATTTTTAGCTGCAAATTAGGGGGGAATTATGACGTAACATTTGTCAGCGATAATATTGTTTCAATGATGGGTTATGAAGCCAGAGAATTTCTTGATGGTTCCCTTGATTGGCATAGCCTCATTCACCCAGACGATAGAGAAAATGTTGCAACTACATTCGCTCAGATATTGGAAAAAGAATCGATTTCCTACGAATACCGCGAACGGCACAAAGACGGTACTTATCGCTGGATATACGATGAGATCAAGTTAGTCAAAAATTCTGCTGGCATACCTGTGGAGTGCGTGGGTTATGGAGTAGATATTACTGCTCGCAAACAGGCGGAAGCAGCTTTGCAGCAACAAGTAAAAAGGGAGCGGCTCGTGAATTCCATGCAAGAGCGAATTCGTTCCTCTCTTAATCTAGAAGAAGTGCTGACAATGGCTGTGGAAGAAGTCCGCCAGTTTTTGTCAACTGATAGAACAGTTATTTACCGCTTTAATCCAGATTGGAGTGGATTTATAGCCGTCGAGTCGGTATCTGTCGGTACGATGCCGATTTTGGGAATTGATATTAATGACCCTTGTTTTCGAGAACACTATGTCTCTATTTACCAGCAGGGACACGTCCGCGCGATCGACAATATTTATACGGCAGGTATTTCAGAGTGCCACATTAATTTACTAAGCGAGTTGGAAATTAAAGCTAACCTCGTCGTTCCCCTTTTGCAAGGTGACAAACTATGGGGGTTACTCATTGCTCATCACTGCCGCAGTCAAAGGCATTGGAACTCTTCTGAGATAGAATCTCTCAAGCAAATTTCCGTGCAGCTAACAATTGCCATCCAGCAATGCACCCTTTTTGAACAAGCCAAAACAGAAATTGCCGATCGCAAATTAGCAGAAACAGCATTACAAAAAGCTGTCGTAGCTGCTGATACAGCTAACCGTGCCAAGAGCGAATTCCTTTCTTCTATGAGCCATGAATTGCGGACTCCCCTGAATGCCATTCTCGGATTTAGTCAGGTGATGGTGCGCGATTCATCTCTCAACAATCAACACCAACAGCACCTAGAAATTATTAATCGCGCCGGTGAACACTTGCTTGCCCTAATTAATGACATTTTGGAAATGTCCAAAATAGAAGCCGGCAGAAGTCAGCTTAATGAAAGCAGTTTTAATTTAATGCGCTTGCTAAAAACCTTAGAAGAAATGTTCCGATTAAAAGCTAAATCTAAGAAATTGCAGCTAAATTTGGAAGTGGGTGACGGCGTACCACACTTTGTTACGGGAGATGAAGGTAAATTGCGGCAAATTTTGATTAATCTTGTAGGAAATGCGATCAAGTTTACAGAGAGGGGTAGCGTTACTTTGCGAGTGAAAAAGAAGGTACAAGAAAGTTTGGGGGCTGAAACCGCAGAGTTTTCGGACACACAAACAAAACTTGTCGGCGCGGCTTCTGAACATTCCGAAAGCTTAGCGGTTGAAACCACAGCTATACAAAGGAAACCCGGATGGTGCACTGGTTTTAATGAGTCCGAAAGCTTGGCACACTGTGATTGTGTAGACGCGAATCACCTTTACCCGGAATTGTTACGCCTTCAGTTTGAAATTGAAGATACTGGCCTTGGCATTGCCACAGAAGAAATGAATAAGTTATTTGAACCATTTGAGCAAACAAAAACAGGTCAAAAGTCTCAACAGGGGACTGGATTAGGTTTACCAATTAGCCGCAAATTTGTACAAATGATGGGAGGAGATATTACAGTCAGCAGTACACCTCAGTTGGGAAGTAAGTTTGCATTTGATATTCAAATCAACCATGCCACTCCCACTGAAATTAAAATTCTTAAACCGCAGAAAAAAGTAATGGGTTTAGCACCGAATCAACCAGAATACCGGATTTTGGTTGTTGACGATCGCGCCGATAACTGCCTAGTCATAGAGAGATTATTGTCACCATTAGGCATCCTCGTCCGGGAAGCTAGAGATGGTCAAGAAGCTATTGCGGTATGGGAGGATTGGCAACCGCACCTGATCTGGATGGATATGCAGATGCCTGTCATGGATGGCTATGAAGCCACCAGAAAAATTAAAGCTCATCCTCTCGGAAAACAAACTGTAATAGTTGCTCTTACTGCGAGCGCTTTTGAAGAGGAACGACAAACTATTTTAGGAGCAGGATGCGATGATTTCATGCGTAAACCCTTCGAGGCAAAGATACTATTTGCGAAAATGGAAGAACTTTTAGGAGTACGTTACATTTACGAGGAATCTGTTGATGCACCACTAGAAAATAAAAACGAAATTAGCGGAGTGACTAGCAATCAATCTGTCGAGTCACAACTCGGTCAAATGCCTCTTGAGTGGGTAGAAAAGATATCTCATGCTGCTCATGAATGTTGCGACGATAAAATTGTTAAGTTGATTGAGGAAATGCCGAGCGAGTTTGCTTTTGCTGCAGAATACTTAACTACTTTGGTGCAGGATTTCCTATTTGACGATATTATAGAGATAGCGCAGTCAGCAGTTGCAACGAGGTAAAAATAACAGTTTTCAACTAATCTCAACTTGGGAGGCTATTTTATTTAAAAAAGACCTAAGATTACGCCCCAATACCGTCTCCTAGCCATCTATTTTTAGCAAGGTAAATCGGATTTTATACCGTTGCGTTTTTTTGAGGTAAACTTCTTAAGTCTTAATATCTTTTATCTTGACCAACTACCGTGAGCGATCGCATGGACAGCCATCATTATCCTACAATTCAAGCCAACATTTTAGTAGTTGATGATAAGCCCGATAATGTGCGGCTTTTATCTACAATCTTGACCGAACAAGGGTATCAGGTTCGTAAAGCGCTGAACGGGCAAAGGGCGATCGCTACAGTGCAAGAGTTTCCGCCAACTCTAATTTTGCTGGACGTGATGATGCCAGACATGAATGGATATGAGGTATGTGCAAAGTTGAAAGCTTCACCAAAAACCAGTTCCATTCCCGTGATTTTCTTAAGCGCCTTAGATGACGTTTTAGATAAAGTGAAAGCTTTTGAGGTGGGAGCAGTTGACTATATTACTAAACCTTTTCAAGGTAAAGAAGTATTGGCACGAGTGGCAAATCAGTTAACAATTCAAAGTCAACAACAGTTACTGCAACAGCAAACGAAGCAATGCCAAGAACTTGTCGAACGTTTGCAAAACGAAATTAAAGAGCGGCAGGGGGTGGAGCTAGCTTTACGGCTTGCTCAAACAAAGTCGGATCATTTATTGCTGAATATTTTACCAGCAGCGATTGTTGAAAATTTGAAAAAGGGCGAGGGTTCTCCTGCCCAGAGGTTTGATTCAGCAACAGTTCTTTTTGCCGATATTGTCGATTTTACGTCTATTGCTGCTAGAATGTTACCTCTAGAATTGGTAAATGTACTAAACCAGATTTTTTCAAGGTTTGACCAACTAACTGAAAAACACGGTTTGGAAAAAATTAAAACAATTGGAGATGCTTATATGGTAGCGGGGGGGTTGCCTGTGCCGAGGGCAGATCATGTAGAAGCGATCGCGAATATGGCCTTGGATATGCAGGAAGCGATCGCTGATTTTCAAACTGACAGAGGCGAACCATTTCAAATTAGGATTGGCATTCATACAGGGCCCGTAGTTGCTGGCGTAATTGGCACTAAAAAATTTAGCTATGACTTGTGGGGAGATACTGTTAATGTTGCTTCTCGGATGGAATGTCAAGGCTTACCGGGATATATTCAAGTTACTACTGCTATTTACGAAGTGTTAAAAGATCGGTATTTATTTGAAGAAAGAGGTGCGATCGCGATTAAAGGAAAAGGAGAGATGATCGCCTATTGGCTAAAGGCTAAAAAAGATAATTCAGCGTTTGAAACCGATTATAGTCAAAGGAAGTCCTCTCCTAGCGAAGTAATAGAGTACCCAAATACCCCACTGCTTTAAGAAGTCGGGCATCTCACCTAAAAGCTACGGATGAAAGTTGAACTAATTATTAAAAAATGAAAATAATTTGCAACTGCAAATTAGTATGTTCCCGGACGATTTCAATGCGATCGATAAATTCTCGAAAGTAAAACCTGCGTTCTGATTCTGATAAATCGAGCCAAAATTGCGGCAGGGAAACTGTTTGGGCAATTTCTCGCAAATTTACGGGGGGTAGTTGCGCTAATTTGCTTTGCAGTTCGGCAATTTCGGTGCGGATTTTGTAGGCTCTAAACTCAGCCGTTTCGGTGTCTAATATGCCGCTGTCAATCAGGGCGGAAAGTTGCTGTATGATTTCTTGTTTCGATGCGATCGCCCTGACAATTCCTGCTTTAATTCCATTCATATTCGGCATTTGCAACCCAGCAACAGCATCGGGTAAATCCCGACAAATACCGGCGATGGTTAATTGCAATACTTCATCGTAGGAAAGGCCGCTACATTTAGGCTGTTTTGGACAGTTAATCGGTCGCAAATAAAGGTATTCTTTTTTTTGGCGGTAGGAGGTGACTTTGGCAACTGTCATGGGCGATTTGCATTCGGCACAAATTGCTAAACCTGCGAGGGAACGTGGGGCGCTAGCGCTGCGAGGAGAAAGGCAGCGGTTGCGGCGCAGCAACCTGTCTATTTGGGCGGCTTCTTCTCTGGAAATAATCGGGACGTGGGTGTTAGAAATTACTTGGCTGTTTTGATATTCCAAATCGCCGCGGTAGGCGGGATTTGTCAGCCAGCGACGGCCGGTGCTTACAGAGATTTTTTTGTTGTATTTCTTGGCTAAATACCGCACGGAACCTCGCAAGGAACCGTAAATTAAAAAGTGTTCAAAAAAGTCTTTGACGGTGGGGGCGGTGGTTTTATCGATCGTATAACAATCTTTGCCGCGCCGGTAGCCGTAGGGAGCCTTACCCGGTGGAATCCGGGATTTGATGCGGTTGCGGGCGTGTCCTTTGCGAATACTCCGGCTGTGTTGGCTGCGCTGGATTTCTGCGAGGATTTGCAGCAAGTTTTGGCGGTTTCGCGGTTCTGTTTCTGCTTGTACGATGATTTCGACGCCGAGGTTTTCGAGTTGGGCGAGGTGCGAACACACTTGCTGTACGGTGTCGCCGAGTTCTTCAAACCGCTGAATTAATAAGTATTTGACTGGTTCTGTTTGGCAGTCTTTGAGGAGTTGTTGCAGTTGTTGTCGCCCTCCTAAGTCTTGATAGGTGCGATCGACTTCTTGGCCCCAAATTTCCGGTGCGGGTGCTGCTTCCAGTAGCGGTTCGGTGTAAGAATAAGCGATGATTTTCATCTGTTACTCGCTGAGTTCGATGATGTTGCCGTCGGGATCTTGGGTAAATAATGCCGATCGACCTGACGCGCTCATTTGAAACGGGCAATTGTGAGCGATTAACTGCTGTTTGGCTGCCTCTAAGTTGGCCACAGAAAATGCTAGATGTCGGTTGCGTCCCCATTTGGCATGGTCTACGGCATCTGGGATAATTGTTGCACCTAAAATTAGGTGGAGCTGGAAGTCGCCGATTTGATACCAGATTCCGGGAAATTTTAAGTCGCGATCGATTTTTTGCAGTTTTAGTACGGTGCTGTAAAAGTGTTGGGATTTTTCCAGGTTGGAGATAAGTAGGGCGGAGTGGAGGGATTGAGTAATTTGCATTGTTTGTTGGAATTTATTGTTTTATTTTAACCGCTGATGCAGGCAGATGAGCGATGATGAACGCAGATTTTTTGATGTTGGTTGAGTTTTTGATATGATAACATTGTCCGTCGATCTTAATATATCTATTATCAAGTCTTGTAACAAAAAACTGCCCCCTGGGAGTGTTTTTAACAATGGTTTCTCAAAAAAGTGCGATCGTCTCCAAAGCGGGCAAATTCCCTCTCCGCAATGTCTTGGTAGTTCCCTTTGTTCTCCAAATTTTGGCTGCTGTTGGCTGCGTTGGCTATCTCTCTTACAGAAACGGAGAGCAGATAGTCAACGATATTGTTAGTCAGTTGCGGCAGGAAGTGAGTGCGAGAGTTTACGAACGTGTTCAAACCTATCTGGAAGCTCCGCCACTGGTGAATCAGATTAATCAGGATGCTGTACCTTTGGGGGTGTTGAACTTTGACGATTTGGAGCAAGCTCGACCCTATTTTTGGAAACAAGTTCTGCAATTTAAGTCGATCGGTCACGCGGGAATTGCCAACGAAAAAGGTCAGTACCTGCGTGTGGGTTGGGTAAATCGGCTGGTTGGACTTGAACAACCTCAGCTTGCCCAGCAACTGATTCCGGGGGGCGGCGACTTGATATATTACAACCTTGACGATAATGGAAACCCGACAACAATCGACAAAAACACGCCCAATTATGACGTTCGCACGCGCCCTTTTTACAGAGTAGCTGTTGAGAAGAAACAGGCAGCTTGGAGTGAAGTTTATATTAATTTTGGCTACGGTACGCTGCAAATTAATGCGAGTGTACCCTATTACGATGCCGAAGGGAAACTAATTGGGGTGCTGACTTGCCAGATGGGACTAGATCAAATTCGCCACTTCCTGCAAACCTTAAGGGTGGGTAATTCCGGTCAAGTATTTATCATTGAACCCCAGGGTGAGTTAATAGCCACCTCGCTTAAAGAACAGCCTCTTTCGGTGGGAACAGGCAAAGATACAACGCGGCTAAAAGCACAAGAAAGCAGCAACCCGCTGATGCGTCAGAGTGTGGTTTATCTGCTCGAACGCTTCAAGCATTTGGAAGATATCGAGCAAACTGTTCAACTTGACTTTAAGCTGAACGGTGAGCGGCAATTTATCCAAGTTTCTCCGCTAACTGACAAGTACGGTCTCAATTGGCTGAGTGTAGTAGTAGTTCCTGAAGCGGACTTTATGGCGCAGATTTATGCTAACACTCGCTACACAATTTTACTGTGTATAGTGGCTCTCATTGTCTCTGTTGGAGTGGGTATTTTCACCGCTAGCTGGATTACTCGCCCCCTAAACCAAATTGCTCAAGCTTCAGAATATCTAGCAGGTGGTGCTCTTAACCAGAAAGTTGCTTCCAGTCAAATCTGGGAAATTGAAACCTTAAGAAATTCCTTTAACAGCATGGCGATACAACTGCAAGAATCCTTTGAAACACTAGAAGATAAAGTCAAAGAACGTACCTCTGAACTCGCCACAGCCACCAAACAAATTGCCACTCTCAACCAGCTCCTGAAAGCGGAAAACCTTCGCATGAGCTCCGAACTCGATATGCTCAAACAAATGCAGCAGTTGATTCTGCCAAAACCTGCTGAACTCGCAGCCATTCAAGATTTAGATATTGCCGGATTTATGGAGCCAGCCTCGGAATTAGGTGGTGATTACTACGACGTACTTTGTACTAACGGGGTTGTCACGATTTGCATTGGTGATGTCACCGGACACGGATTAGAAAGCGGCATTTTGATGGTGATGACTCAAGCTGCTGTCCGCACTCTTCAAGAAATGCAAGAATCCAACCCGGTGCGTTTTTTAGATACCCTCAACCGCACTATTTATAAAAATGTCCAGCGCATGAACTCCGACAAAAATATGACACTAGCTTTGCTAAACTATGCGGATCGCACAATTAGTATCAGCGGTCAACATGAGGAAACTCTTGTGGTCAGGAAAGGTGGTAAAATCCAGCGGATAGACACCATGAATTTAGGATTTCCGCTCGCCTTAGATGAGGATATTTCCGATTGGATTAGCCATGTTTTAGTAGACTTAGAGCCGGGGGACGGGGTGGTGCTTTACACTGACGGCATTCCCGAAGCTAGAAATATGCACAAAAAATTATATGGTATTGAAAGACTCTGTGAAGTTGTTTCTCAAAACTGGCACTTGAGCGCCGAACAAATCAAGGAAGCCACCATCGCTGATTTGCGAAATTTTATTGGAAAACAAAAGGTTTTTGATGACATTACTTTGCTAGTATTGAAGCAACAGGGAAATATTGTGCATAATTTATGATTTACCGTCCTCAACCCGGTTTCTACCAGCGGTCTTGGATTTAGTGGTCAAGCATCGAAGCAGAAACAGGATTTCGAGTTCTGCGCCTGTAAGTTATAATAATTTACAGCGAGGAAGTCAAACAACTTTGCGCTTCCAGATTCGGAAGTATAAATTATGAAACCACAAATAAATTTAGCACCATCTAAATCTCCAGAAGAACTCCATAACCAGCTACAGGAGTTGAGCCAAAAACTTGAGGAAGTCGAGGATGAAAAAAACAGCTATGAAACTTTAGTAGAAATTGTTACACAACACTCCACAGATCTGGAAAACCAGATCCGTAATAAAAACCGAGAGATGCAGACTTACATCGAGCAGGTAAAAAAGGTTATAGATGCAGCTATTGCTGTAAAAAACAATAGCTTTCAACCCCAGATATTGTCAGATGTGGCAGCGCGCAGTGATGCACTGGGAGAACTGGCACAGGTATTCTCGCATATGGTCCAAACGGTGAAAGCGCGGGAACAAGAATTAGAGAAACTTTTGCAGGCTTACGGACGTTTTGTTCCCGATGAATTTCTCCAATTTCTCGGCAAGCAAAGCATGGTTGATTTCCAGCTTGGAGATCACGTGAGCAAAGAGATGGCAATTATGTTTTCCGATATGCGTTCCTTCACCACGATGGCGGAGCAAATGACTCCTCAAGAAAACTTTGACTTCATCAATAACTATTTACAGCAAATTAGTCCCGAAATTCGTAAGCACAATGGTTTTATTGTCAAGTATATTGGAGATGGAGTCATGGCAGTTTTTCCTGATGGCGTGGATGATGCTATTCAGGCAGGAATTGTGAAGTTGGAGCAGTTGCAGAAATACAATCAAAGCCGTAAAATAAATGGGGATATACCGCTGAAGATTGGCATTGGTATCCATGTGGGTGATACGATGGTTGGGATTATTGGAGATGCAAATCGGATGCAAGCAGATGCGATCTCAGATCATGTCAATCTCACAGCTCGTCTGGAAGGTTTGACTAAGTATTATGGCGTATCTTTATTAATTTCTGGAGATGTGGTACAACGTTTGAGTCAACGCGAAAAGTATCATATCCGTTTTTTGGATCGGGCTATTGTCAAAGGTAGACAAGAAGCCATTTCAGTTTGTGAGGTGTTAGATGTTGAAGTAGAACCAGTGCGATCGCTCAAAATTCAAACTTTGCCTATATTTGAGGAGGGACTCCAAGAATATTGTCAGGGAAATTTTGCTAAGGCCATAGTTTGTTTTGAACAGATAGTGGCGCTAAATCCAGATGACAAGCCCAGTCAACTTTACCTAAAACGCCTCCAATCGCTGTTAGAAAAGAGTCTTCCTGCTAACTGGAATGGCGTGTGGAAATTTACCCAGAAGTGACATTGATACATCAATTGGAGGCAGAAAAATCATGACATCTGGAAGCTTAAAAACAATGACACAAATCTTTGGAGAATTCATTGAAGAATTTCCTCCTGAACACGACTCCCTAGAACTTACATTTACCCCCAGTTCTCGCCCCATCAAACAGCGCTGGCGCAATAACAGGCTTTCAGCTCATTTTGTAGCCGATTATTTGTCTAGCTTTCTACCGGTGGATGAGGAGGATGCTAGCAGCGAGAAACGGATAAAAGAAAGCAAGGGAGCTGTGAGCTATGTGGCAAACGAACTCTTAGAAAATGCGATAAAATTTAATAACGATGATACCAATTACAAGGTCAGATTTGGTATACATTTTATTGGTGAAACAGAGGTGACGGCGATAATTTTTGCCAGTAATAGTGTCAAGCCAGAAAGGGCAAATAAATTGAAGGAGTTTATTGAAGAAATTCTGGCTTCCGATCCCAATGAACTTTATTTGCAGCAGCTTGAAAAGAATGCGGAATCGGAAAGTGACACATCGGGATTGGGATTGCTGACGATGATTAATGACTATTCAGCTAAGATAGGTTGGAAATTCGAGCGCAGACCAGATAGTGATACCATCATTGTTACGACTGTGGTTCAAATTAGGGTCTAGTTGCTAGCATTTCAATATTTACTCTCTTGTGCGATCGCACTATTTTAGTCAGGAAACAAAATTACAATGGGTATTCAAGAAATTCAAGGTGAAGATTACAGCATTCAGTACGATCCAGAATCAGTCACAGTCACTTTCCAAGGCGAACTGAGCCTGAGCGGCCCCGCAGAGTATGCGCCAATAGTCGAATTGTTAGATGAGGTCGCCAATCCCGAACCGCCTACTATTACCTTGAACCTAAAAAATTTGGAATTTGTTAACAGTTCTGGTATCAGTATGCTGTCGAAGTTTGTCATTGCCGTTCGGAAAAAGAAAACGATTCAACTTTTGGTATTGGGTTCAAATGATGTTCCCTGGCAACAGAAATCTCTCAGAAATTTAGAAAAGCTGTTGCCAACTTTGAAGCTCGAATTAGCGTAGGATATGTGTAAATTTTAACTACAGTTAATACAGGCGGGACGCCCGTTCCACACACAGTTAACATAGGCGTGACGCCCGTGCCACACACAGTTAAAATACATAAATTTGGATGATTAGTAAATTGCTTAAGTTTGCTGGATCGGCAGTTCAATGATAAACTCGGTTCCCTTGCAGGGTTCAGACTCGCACCGAAGCGATCCTCGGTGATTTTCTACTAAGATTTTGTAGACAATAGACAATCCTAAACCGGTACCTTTACCAATTTCCTTGGTGGTGAAAAACTGCTCGAACATTCGCTCTTTTATCTCTGGTGTCATTCCGGTTCCCGTGTCAGCAATCCGCACTCTCACCCGATCGGGGCCAGCTAATTCTGTGCTGATCAAAATTTTTAGCGCAGCATGGGGCTGATTTTGTGATGCATCGTCCAAAGCATCGATCGCGTTGGTAATTAGATTCATAAATACTTGATTTAGCTGTCCTGAATAACACTCTACAGGAGGCAATTTTCCATAATTTTTAACTACTTGAATGTCGCGACGGTCTATTTGAGAATTGAGACGGTTTCGCAAAATTAACACGGTGCTGTCAATGCTGTCGTGCAAATCGCACATGGTCATGTTACTATTATCGGTTCGCGAAAAGTTGCCCATAGATTTGACAATTTCGCGAATGCGATTGGAACCCATTTGCATGGAAGAGATAACTTTAGGCAAGTCTTCAACTAGAAAATCAAGATCTATCTCTTCGATTTTAGCTGTGATTTCGGGACACGGATTGGGATAGCATTCTTGATAGAGACACAGCAGGTTCAACAAATCTTGAGTATAAATTGCGGCATGGCTCAAGTTGCCGTAAATAAAACTAACTGGGTTATTAATTTCGTGGACGATACTAGCCATTAGCGCCCCCAGCGAAGACATTTTTTCGCTGTGGAGGAGTTGAGCTTGAGTTTGTTTTAGTTCGCAAAGTGCGCGATCGAGCTGGGCGGCTTGAGCTTCCGCTTTCGAGGTAGCAGCACAACTTTCTTGATAAAGTTCAACCTGTTTAAGGTCGATTTCAAATTGTTCGATTTCGCTTTCTTGCTGGTATTGACTCACCACGGCATCGAAAGCTTCTAGCAAGTCGCCGCCCGCTGCTTCGACAATGTACAGCAGGTGGGGGTTTTCCAGCATGAGTTCGGGATCAGGAACTTGCACCAGTGCTTTTATTCGATCGATATATGCGCGCACTTGTTTGTCTAAATACAGTGGTGGCTCAAAATACATTGCCTTGAGGGCGGGTGAAGGGGGACTCACTAAGTTGACGCTGCTGCCAATATTAATTAAGTCGCGGTGCGATTTTTCCATAAGCTCGATCGCCTCTAACAAATTGCCCCGCAGTTTGGCTCTTTCTACCCCATTCTGAGAGCAAACTAACCTCATGCAAAAAAAAGCCGTTCGTTGGGACAGCATTCGCTGGCGGCCGCTGATGTTAATTACCGCAGCACTAATTTTTCTGGCTGTCGTAATTTCTTCCAGATTAAAGTAGTTGCTCAGTGCTGCCATTGGTAATACCCCCGACTCCACTAAATGTCTGTAGCTCCTGCTGACACAAGATTTAAGAGCCATAAAAAAAATTGTACAAGACACTAATCAATATATTCTGTATTTCCTAATAAAGTAGTATACTAAAACACAATTATTTTCAATTGGTGGCTTATCACAATTTTTATAATTCGGCTTCTTGCACAGTTTTTCTTAATTATTCAAAAATTCACAAGTCAACTTCGCCATAATTTGAGCTTGAGTTTGCGGCAACCCGTGAGCAGCATTGGGAATAATTACTAACTCTGCCCCCGGTATCTCGTTAGCATAGGTTTCACAGTGCCATAGAGGAATTGTTTCGTCGCTATCTGCTGCGATAACTAAGGTAGGAATTTGCAATTTTTGAATTTCTTTTTCTACTGTATCAACTGCGTCTTCCGGGCGCATCCGACTCATTAAAAATGACCTTGCTACTGGTTGAGACATTAACTCCTTGCGCCACCCGGAAATTTGCTGCAATTTCTCACTTTTTCCAGCTAAACTAGCAAAAGGTTTTGCCAACTGCAAAGCCCAATCAACGGCTGGGGTTTCCCACAACAGCGGTCGCAAAGCATCATATTGACCGCAAAAACTATCGTCCCGAATTCCCGCTGGGGCTGCTAATACTAAACTGCTGACAGCATTAGGATATTTTAGGGAATATGCAGATGCTACCCAACCGCCAAAAGAATGTCCGATGATGCAGCAGGGTTCGATATTTAGTTGTTCTACAACTTGCCGCACAAAAGCAACTTCTACAGCTACGTCGTAGCGGATTTCTGGTTTGCTGGATTCTCCAAAACCCAACATATCTAAACTGATGCACCGAAACTGAGATTGCAATAACTCAATTAACGGCAGCCAGCAAGTCTTTTCTCCTAAGAAACCGTGCAGCATCAATAAGGGTCTGCCGCACCCGATGTCGAGGTAGGCGGCTGTTTGGGTGGTGCTATTGACAAATGTAGTTAATGTGTGCGTTTGTCCTCGAAGTGCTTGAGACTGCATGGGTGATCGACTCCTAATAGGTAAGATACCTTTGTAAAGGATTGTAACAAAAAAGCAGTTCAAACGTTAAACTTCATTACGGAGTACACAGTTAGAAATAGACCATGATATTGTCTATGGTTATTAGAAAACACTACAAACCCAAAGCAGGAGAACACTTTGAACTCTACTTTAAAACAGTACCCGGCTTGCTCTCTTCGCGAAGATGTCAGTGAGTACGTAGCACACCTACAGCTTCACATGACGTTACAAGCTCGCAACTTGCTCCCTACCATTACCACCGCTAAGGATAGTCGCGAACAACTGTTGCAGCAGACTCAGGCTCATTTTGAGAAACGTGTTTCTCGACAAGCTATTTAAACAAATTTAACGATCGCCCGCGGTCGATCGAACTTTCCCATATTTCAGCATCCCAGAAACCCGGTAGCCTCAACAATACCGGGTTTCTTTTCGGCTAATTATGCAGGGGCCCGGTTTTGGGTAATATGCGTTCGGTGTGTTTTAAATTTAATGTCTATGCGAATTCCGGTTATTGCATTTTTGACTTTGGCGGCGCTGGCTGGTGGCGAATTGGCAGCGCAGGCGATCGATCCGAGTGCCGCACCGACTGAGGCGGAGTTTAGAGAGGGAACCGCAGAGGCGCAGAGGGCGCAGAGGGAGGAGGATGAGGTCATCGGTGACAACTTAACGTCAAACCGACCATCTCTGTTGTTTGTAGCGAAGTCTAGATCCCCCCTAGCCCCCCTTAATAAGGGGGGGACAAGAAATATGCTCAAAGTCCCCCTTCTTAAGGGGGATTTAGGGGGATCTAGACTAGATGACAAGCGACATTTGTTATCGCTTCCAGTCTTAAATAGTCACCAATCGGATGAGGTGAACCCAACTGTGCAGGATTTGTCGGCATCGGATGAGCTCGCAGCTTCTCCAGAAGTACGCGCGGCGCAGCTCTCCCCTAGGGAATCTCCCTCACTCAAGTCCAGCCACCATAAAGATTTTACATCTCTGTTCAAAACTCCGGCGACGATCGCGGCCAACGCCGAAATCCCCGAAGCAGTAAACAGCAACGCCCGACAGCTAGGCGGTACTCTACAAATCAGTCAAGCGGCCAATGCTGAGGGCGTTTATGTTGCAGAGGTAAAAATTCGCTTTGTCAATTCCCGAGGCGAAGCTGTTGATAAAAAAGGGAATCCAATTGAGGGCAGAATTTCGGAAGATTTTATCCGAGGTGAGCTCAAACTCAAGGCGGGGGATAACTACAGCCGGGAAGTTGTACGATCGGATTTACAGCAGTTGCAGCAATTGGGATTGTTTGACAAGGTTACGGTTTCGATCGAAGAAGTTGGCACGGATGTTAATGTAATCTACAACGTTCAAGAGCGATCGGCTCGTTCTTTTAGCGTGAGTGCCACTCTTAGTGATGATGTTGGCGTTGCTGTTCCTCTTTCGTATACCGATCGAACTTTCGGTACCAACCCCCAGCGGCTAGCGGTGGAACTTGAACCCAGCCTCCGAGGTATCCAGTACGATGTCGAGTTTGTCAGCCCTTACGTTGCCGCCGAAGACCGTTTGGGATACAGTGTGAGAGCTTTTGGCGATCGCAGAATATCGGAAATTTTCAATAAAGATATTGATTTGCCCAACGGGAACCGAGTTCGGGAAATTCGGGTGGGGGGAAATCTCAGGTTTACCAGACCTTTGGGCGATTGGCAATCGACTTTGGGACTGAATTATACAAATATCAGCACGCGCGATCGCAACTTAAATATCGCCCGCCGCGACGAACTCGGCAATCCTCTCACATTCAGCGGCAGCGGCGTTGACGAGTTATACACTGTTTCTTTTGGCGCAATGCTCGATCGGCGGGACAATCCCTTCAACCCCACCAGCGGCTCGATTCTCAGCCTCAGCACCGAGCAGTCGATACCTCTGGGACGAGGTAACATTGTGAGTAATCGGCTGTTAGCAAATTATATACAGTATGTACCAGTAACTTTGTTCGGCATCAGCGAGTCCGAAGCCTTGCCCGAAATGCTGGCTTTTAACTTGCAAGCGGGGACGGTAATCGGGGATTTGCCACCAACGGAAGCTTTTCGCCTCGGCGGCCGCAATTCCGTGCGGGGTTACGACGGCGGGGATATTGGCAGCGGCCGGAGTTATTTTTTGGCTTCGGGTGAATATCGGTTTCCTGTGGGTCAAGATGTTGGCGGCGTGATATTTGTTGATTTTGCGTCGGATTTGGGAACGGGAGATAGTGTACTCGGAAAACCGGCTGTAGTTAGGGACAAACCGGGGACTGGGGCGGGTGTTGGGGTGGGTGTGAGGGTGCGATCGTCCTTTGGATTAATTCGCTTAGATATGGCTGTTAGCGACTCCGGCGACCTCAAATTTATACTCGGTACAAAGCAACGGTTTTAACAATAGTGCAACAGATCATATCAATTCCGGTTGCACTCCTTCGGAATTGTTGACTGTTGACTGTTGACTGTTGACTGTTGACTGTTGACGGGCGGGTCGAAAAACTGAATGGTTGAGAGTTAACTGTTGACTCGATTTTATTATTCCGATGCAACGGGAAACGATATCAGTTAACCCACAGTGTGAAACAGATTTTGGGCGACTCAATTGCCGCCAAAGCCGTTGGCCGGACATCATCAAACTTATCGGCCTCGGCTGGCGGGGTGTCGGTGATTTCTGCTAAGGATAGGGTAAATTGTCGATCGAATAATTGAGTTTGATTTCTTTCCTCAGCCCAACCTCCAAAGTTTGTAGTAGTAATCGAAATTGAGTGAAATACAGCACCTCGGTAAAGATACCACAATGTTGTATCCCTACTGTGTTGTAGGCAATTGACAATTGCTATATTGATTTATGCTCGTAAATGCTTAACGCTTTGGTTTCTTCACATCAACAGTTTTCGGCTTAGCCGCCGGAGTGCGCGGATAAAACTTAAACTTATTGAGCGCAGCACTTGCCGATTTAGCCACACCGCTATCTATATCTCGCAAAGCTTTTTGTAGCAGCGGAATCACTTTTTCAGACTTAATCATTGCTAGTGCTTCCACAGCAGCTTCGCGCACCTCCGGGTGAAGATCTTGAGCTAATTTTCCCAAGGTTTCTATTGCTCGCTGACCTTCCGATCTCAGAGCATTAGCAGCAGCCATTTTACCTAAAGCCGACGCTGCAAACTTGCGGGTTTCTTTGTCCTCACTTTGAACACATCCCATCAACTGCGGTAGGGAATAGCTTGGTGCTTGTCTGGTAATTGGAAGCTGTTGTTCGACTGCTGGTTGATGTAAATCAATTGGTTGTGGTTCCGAAAAATCTGTGTAATTTAACTCTTCTTCAACTTCTGTTTGATTTAACTCACTTGACAGTTCCTGCCAAACTTCTTCTTGTGATAAACCTTCGGCAAATTCTGTTGAATTTAACTGACTGAACTGCTGCTCCGGGACTTCTTGTTGTTGTACATTACTTTCGTACTGCTCTTGCAAAGATCTGATAGTAGCTTGCATCTGAGCTTCGTGCTCTCTCAACTGCTCGTGAGCCGCTTGTAACTGACTCTCGTATTGCTCTTGCAAAGCCTCCATATTTAACTGCATCTCAACCTCGCGGTTCTCATATTCCTCGGCAATTTGCCTCAAGCGAATTTCGTGTTCATTTTGCAAGTTTTGCAAATGTTGCTCCATCTGAGCTTGATAATTTAGATGCAATTCGTCAGCAACTCTAAGTAAATGATGTTCGTGTTCTGCTTGCAAAGATTGGATATTTTGCTGCATCCTAGCATTGTTAGCGGCTTCTAATTCTTCGCTGATTTGTCGTCGCAGCTCGTACTCGTCTACGCTGGCAAATGGTTGGGGCTGACTGTCGCGTTCTGCCAAAACTTGTTGGAGCTGACTGTCGCGTTCGGCCCGAACTTGTTGGAGCTGATTTTCGTATTGAGCCGCAACTTGTTTGAGCTGGTTTTCGTATTGGGTAGTAACTTGTCTGAGTAAATTTTCGTGTTCGATAGTAGCTTTTCTAAGCTGATTTTCCCGTTCTCCTTGCTGAGATTCGACAGCTTGTTGCACCCGAGACATCTGAGCTAATTCTATTTCCTCACTAATTCTGCGAGTTTGCTGCAAGTATTCTTGCTTTTGCTTCTTTAAGCGCTTTTCCACTAACCAGTAAGCAACTGCTACCCCTGCCAAAAAACCTACGATCGCTCCTATGATACCCACAACTGAGATCCTCCCGACAAAATAGTGATGCTGGACTTTTTACATTTAACCATATAGCCTCCTGTAACCGCCCAGTAGCAACAGCCAGGCTGTCACTGCGAGCCAGTGAACCGCCACCGCAGGCCAGATAGAACCGCTTTGCAGGTATGCGAGGGAGCACGCAACTCCCAAAATTGCCGCCAGTAGCAAAAATACTGGATTCATAAAGGTCGATCGACCAACCGGGTAAAAAGTTAGCGCGTTCAGCGGGTGGTAAACTACAAAAACCGCCAAACTCGCGCATCCCCAAAACCATAGCATTAACCCAGAAGCATTCTCTAACGGATGTGGCAGCATTAACACGCGGAAATATACTTCCTCGGTGATGCCAGGACTTAACAAACAGCCAACGAGCACTCCCACAATTGTAGGCCTGGAGGTTTGCAAATCAACTTTCAAAAATCCCGACCAAAAACCGATAGGAAGCGCGATCAAAGTGTAAACCAGCGTGAGCATAGCTGCAACCAGCCAATCAGTGAAATCGGGAATAGTTGAAAAAGCTAGGGTGACGCGGCGTACGAGCAATCCCAGCAGCGCCATCGCACTAAAATTTAACATAATCAAACTGATCCTTAAAATTTTCAAACAGATGTTAGCAGTAAGTTGAGCCGTTTATTATGCAAAACCAATCATTGCCGCCCGTCAGAGTCCGCGTTTTTGTTTCGGGATTAGTTCAAGGAGTAGGATACCGATATTCAACGAGGAATCAAGCAAAGTATTTCGGCCTGGGCGGCTGGGTAAGAAATCTCCCCGATGGGCGCGTCGAGGCTGTCTTTGAAGGCTCCAAAAAAGCTGTGGAAGGAATGATTAGTTGGTGCCGCCGCGGCCCCAGCGGTGCTACGGTTAGTGAGTTGATTTTGGAATACGAAGACCCGGAGGGCGATTCCCTTGGCGATAGCTCCGCTTCACGCACTTTTGAGATCCGCCGATAAAACAATAAAGGAAATAAACTGCGGTTGAAACCGCTACTATACAAACGAAGTCTGCCTAGTCTACGGCAGGCTTCGCCCAAGCAGACTAAAGAATAAATTCGATAAAAAGCGCGAATTTGGTATTGCCAATTTATCAATGATGAGCAAGTTGAGTTAAATTAGCAAACAACTGAGCAACTTTGGTCAAATCTTTATCTCCTGGCGCTATTTCTACGCCGCTCGAAAGGTCAACACCGCTGAAGTTATTGCCGATCGCGCTATCAATTGCATTTAAAATATTATCGGGTGTTAAACCGCCCGCCAGCAGCCAACGACACTGCGGTCTAAACTCTGATAACATCATCCAGTCGATCGTTTTACCAGTACCGCCCAATTGCCCTGGATGGTAAGCATCCAGCAGTAAAGTATCGACACGAACAGCATAAACAGCAGCGGTGGCTAAAGTTTCAGGAGTCTTAACTCTCAGGGCTTTGATAATTTCAATTCCCGGCAAAAACTCCCGCAGTCGATCGCAATATTCCGCTGTTTCATCTCCATGCAACTGCACCCCGCTTAAATTTGACTCTGCCGCTACTTGACAGATATTTTCTATTGTGGTGTTGGCAAAAACGCCGATGCGATCGACATTTTCCGGCAACTGCTCGACAATCAGGCGAATTGTTGCTGGGCTGACATAGCGCGGGGAAGCCGGCACGCAGATAAACCCCAAAGCTTGGGCTCCCAAGCGGGCGATCGCAATTCCTTGGTCTAATTTAGTGATTCCGCAAATTTTAACCCGCACTCTTCCTCCTCGGTTCCACAGTTGTATCAAAATATCAACGAATTGTTAACTATTAAAACAAATCTTAGTTTAATGCAAACCGCTTTTTATAATCTTGGAAATCAATTTATCTGTGAAATCAGGAAATAAGAACATGATCACCTCATCTTTGCTGTTAGCCGTACAATCTACCGCTCCCTCAACACCGGAGTGGTCGCCACTGGTAGGACTGACAATGATTTTATGCAATTTGCTGGCGATCACGATCGGCTACTACGGCATCTCCAAGCAAAACCGAGGCAAGGGCCCAGCTTTACCCGTTGCACTCCCTGGAATGTTCAAAGGCTTCGGCGTACCAGAATTGCTGGCAACAGCCAGCTTCGGTCACTTGCTCGGAGCCGGAGTAATCTTGGGCTTGGGTAACGCCGGAGTTCTGTAAAAATCAGGGGAAAGGCAAAGGCAAGGGGTAGAAAAGATATAATAGAAACTCTTTCTTGCTCTCCTTTCCCAGGAAATTTCATGCAGACAGGTTGGCGAATCGGCTCTTTATTTGGCATCCCCCTAGTTATAGATTATTCGTGGTTTATAATTTTAGCCTTAGCAACCCGCGAATACGCCAGCAGTTACCGCCTGTGGGGGCCTGCGCTCTCCTGGAGTGCGGGGTTAGCAATAGCTCTGCTACTGTTTGCTTCCGTGCTCTTGCACGAACTCGGACACAGCTTGGCGGCGATATCGCAAGGCATTAAAGTTAATTCTATTACCTTATTCTTATTTGGCGGAGTAGCTTCGATCGACTCGGAATCAAAAACTCCCGGTCAAGCTTTTCAAGTAGCTATTGCCGGCCCTCTCGTCAGCTTTGCGTTGTTTTTAATCCTCGGTTTGGGTTCTCAAGTTCTTCCCCCGAAAAGTTTGTTAGCAATTGTCACCGAAAGGGTAGCACTAATCAATCTCGTTTTGGGATTATTTAACTTAATTCCCGGTCTACCTTTGGATGGAGGACAAGTTTTAAAAGCAGCAATTTGGAAAATCACTGGCTCTCGATTTGCCGGCGTTCGCTGGGCGGCAAAAACCGGACAAGTTTTAGGTTGGCTGGCTGTTGCTTTGGGTCTGAGTTTATGCTTTTTAGCGCGCGAGTACGGCGGCTTGTGGATTGCGCTGATCGGCTGGTTTGGCATTCGCAATGCCACGGCTTATAGCCAAGTTACTTCGCTGCAAGAAGCCCTACTCAAAATTAAAGCCAGCGATGCGATGATCCGCGAGTTTCGAGTTGTAGATGCAGATTTGACTCTGCGAGAATTTGCCGATCGCTATTTGTTAGAAGTCAATCCGTTTCCATTTTACATTGCTGCGACCAATGGCCGGGATTTGGGCTTAGTGTCGATCGACGATATCCGCTTCACAGAACGCAGTCAATGGCCAATTCAGACTTTGCACAACATTTTGAAACCCCTGGGAAAAACCCCCACAGTCTCGGAAAAAGCATCCCTCGCAGAAGTAATTAACAGCATGGAAGCCCGTCAACTCCCCCGAATCATCGTCCTCTCGCCGATTGGTTCAGTAGCGGGGACGATCGATCGGGGCGACGTGGTTAAAGTTTTGGCAAAATACCTCAAACCGCAGATTTCCGAAGCCGACATCAAGCGCAGCAAAGAAGAAAACAGCTATCCGCAGGGATTGAAATTAAGTGCGATCGCCAAAACTGCACAGGAAAATTAAAAATTGGGCATAGGTAAGGGGGATTAGTGATAAGTTAAGATGTAGCCAACTTTGTCACTCAGGGTTCAAACATTAAATTTTATGCCCAAATTCTTTAATAGAATTTATCATAAATTGGGGGAGGGACTTTGGAAAAACTTAACTTATTTCTTCCCCTTCCCTGACTTGCAACCTCTTGCTATTATCTGGATTGTCGTGACCGGAACTCTATTGGGAGTGAGGCATTTAGGCGGGTTACAGCCACTAGAATTAAATGCTTACGACCTCATGGTGCAGTTGCGGCCCGATCGGGGTCCTGACCCCAGGTTGCTGATAGTTGAAATCACAGAGCGAGATATTAATACTATTGAAAAATGGCCAATTTCCGATCGCACTTTAGCAAAAGCGATCGCCGAAATAGCGCGTCTTGAACCGCTAGCTATTGGTCTCGATATAATTCGCGACATTCCCTACGAGCCGGGGAATGCAGAATTAGCAATTCAATTTAAAAATCCCAAAGTATTTCCGATAACCTTCCGCGGCGACTCAAAGCTGCAGCGAGTGCCACCAAATCCTAACATACCAGAGAATCGGGTAGGATTTAACGATTTAGTAGTCGATCCAGACCTTATAGTGCGGCGCAATTTGATGTTTGCTAGTGAGGGTAAAAAGACACAGACTTCATTTTCACTGCGACTAGCTTTTGCCTATTTGAATAGTAAAAAAGTAGAGTCTAAATTGACAGAAAAACAAGAAATACAGGCTAATAAAATAGTATTTTCAAAATTGCGATCTGACTCAGGAGGTTATCAAAATATTAATGCCCAAGGCTATCAAATATTGCTCAATTACCGCTCTCCTAAAAAGATAGCAGAAACCGTGACCCTAACTCACGTTTTGGAGGGCAAAGTTGATCCCAAATTGGTAAAAGGTAAAATAGTCTTAATCGGGGTTACAGCCCCAACTGTAAAAGATATTTTTTCTACCCCTTACAGCGCTACTACAAACGGTAATATCCCGACGCCTGGGGTATTAATTCACGCCACGGCCACCAGCCAAATTCTCAGTGCCGTTTTAGACGGCCAAGGGCTATTTTGGTATTGGGACGAATGGCAAGAAATCCTCTGGATTGTGGTTTGGAGTGCAGTGGGCGGCTGTTTAGCTTGGCGGCTAGAAAAATCGCTGAATTTGATCGCGAGCGCGATCGCAGCTTGCGGCTCATTATTCGGATTCAGCTTTTTCCTCTTCATGCAACAGGGGTGGATACCTCTAATTGCTCCAGCCCTGGCCCTTTTAATCACCGCAGGAGTCGCAGTTACCTATAAATACGAGCAGTCGAGGCAACAGCAAGGGATTGTGATGAAGTTATTAGGACAACAAACATCACCTGCGATCGCAAATGCCTTGTGGAAAGAGCGCGTCCATCTGCTCGAATCAGGGTTATTGCCAGGGCAAAAAGTTACTGCTACCATCATTCTCACCGACGTGCAGGGTTTTAGTACAATCTCCGAAAAACTACCGCCAGAAGTAGTCATGAGTTGGTTAAATGAGTATTTATCAGCAATGGCCCAAGAAGTTCAAGAGCATCAAGGCGTGATTAATAAATTTACCGGAGATGGAATGCTGGCAGTATTTGGCGTACCCATTCCCCGCACCACTCCAGAAGAAATTGCCGAAGATGCTCGCCTCGCCGTATCTTGCGCTCTAGCCATCAGTTCCCGCTTGCCAGAAATGAATCAAAATTGGCTCACACGCGGTTTACCGACTGTAAAAATGCGAGTAGGCATCTTTACAGGGCCTGTGATGGTGGGTAGTCTGGGAGGCGCAACCCGTTTAGAATATGGAGTGATCGGCGACAGCGTAAATATTGCCTCTCGCCTGGAAAGCTGCGAAAAGGATCGGCAAGAGGACACTTGCCGGATATTGATTGCAGAAGAAACCTTTCTGTATCTGGCGGACAAATTTGAGGTAGAATCTTGGGGACCTTTACCGTTAAGAGGCAGGGAACAAAAAGTTAATGTCTACCGGATTTTGGGAAGGAAAAAGAAATAAAAAGAGAGAATCTATCCCTAAAAATTCATGGAGTTAATATGAAAACAATTACTAAGTTTCTCATCAATCTGATATCAGTTGGCTCAATAGTATTGATAGCCACACTTAACATTTCTCAATTTGCAGTTGTGGGACAGCCGACTCCAGAAGTAGATGGCAAGCCACCCACTGTACCGGGAGGGCCGCGCTTCATTCAGCCTACTGAAGATATAGATAATTGGCCCCCCACTCAACCGAGACGCCCTGTGCGCGGTGGCTGCGCGAGCATTAGTCAGCTAGGTCTCACAGCTTTAATGCCTAAAAATAAGATCGGACGGACTGTTTCCGACTATCCAACGTTCTTTTTCTACTTGCCTCAAACAGAGGCGCAATCAGCCGAATTTATCCTACAAGATCAAAGCGGCAACCAGATTTATAAACAGGATGTCACAATTACCAATTTATCAGGGGTGATCGGCGTTAGTATCCCCGCTAACAAAAATGTGCCGCCCTTGGAATTAGGCAAAAGTTACCGTTGGAATTTTACAGTGATTTGCGACTCTCAAGACCGATCGGCAGATCAGATCGAAATCGGTACTGTACGGCGAGTTGAACTCAGTGAAGATATCCGCCGTCAATTAGATCAGGCTGATCCGCGCCAGAAAACCGTTATTTATGCTGAAAATGGGATTTGGCAAGATGCCCTCAGCACCCTAGCTGCCGCTCGCCGTGATCAGCCTAATGATACAACGTTCAAGGCTGACTGGGAAAGCTTGCTGGATTCTGTGAAATTGGGCGAAATTGCCCAAGAGCCGATCGTTCAAATTCCGCCACAGCCATAAGCTCTACTGCATTTTAATTTAACTTTTTTGGTGGCGTTAGAGCAACGGGCCAGAAAACTTTTAATAAAAAGAAGTGTACAAGTTTTTCACTTGTATCAGTAATAGCCAAGATGGCTGTTATACAATAAAATTTCTTTGTTGTGGAACGGCCATCTTTGCTGTTCCCAAAAGGCGGTATACCCCACAATAATTATCCCAGAAATATGTGGAACGGCCATCTTGGCTGTTCCCAAAAGGTGGCAGGAAAGCCCGCCCCCAAATATGCAGGTTAAAAAATGTGAAACAGCTTATTACTTGTTAATTCCCCAATATCCTGCCATTCCTGATCCGAAAGCGGCTGCACCTCCAAATCAATTTCAAAACAGCGACAAGCCACCGCACTCAAAACATCAATTACAGTGGCTATCAAATCATCTCCCCCTTCAGATAGAGGTAATTGCACAGGAATTAATTCCTCCCCAAACACTTGAGAAAACAATTTAACATCCGGCTGCAAACGCATCGAACCGTGCTGCAAAATAGCATCACCCCGTCGCAATTGTGCGCTACCAATTAACTTGCAACCATCAGCGGTAACTAAATCCGCACCCGTCGCAGTACCAAAACAATTCGGATTGTGAATATAACCCCTTCCCGCTTCCCCGTATTGCAAATCCAAACCCATCGCCCTCCAACCCTCAATCAAAAACTCGCAAATAGTCTGATAAGCTTTCATACGGCTGCTTCCAAATCCCGACGCCACAACTGCATAAGTTAAATCCCCTTGGTGCAGCACTGCGCGCCCGCCGCTGGGCCTCCTCACCAACTCCACAGGCATTCCCTGCCAAGACAACTGCTGCCAAAACTCCGGCCATCGGCGCTGGTGGTAGCCCAAGGAAATCGCCGCCGGTTGCCAAGTGTAAAATCGCAGAGTTGGCGGATGTTTGCCCGCTAGATGCTGTTCCAGTAGCCATTGGTCGATCGCCATCTGCACGCTACCAGACGCCGACAACAGTGGAATTAAACGCCATACAGAATTAGCCATCCGTCCCCAGTCCTGAGTTTGCACTCAATAATTCACAGAATGTTTTAAAATTAGTAACAGTTTTTTGGGCCTGTCTTCTAAGTTGATGCAAGTTTCACGCCCGCCGGTGCTTTAGAAATAAATAGAAAAAATAATCGCAGAACCATGAGCAACAGTGTAATTGTCATTAACGACGAAAAATTTGAAACAGAAGTCCTGAAAGCTGAGCAACCAGTGCTTGCCTATTTTTGGGCTACTTGGTGCGGGCCTTGCAAACTGATCGCGCCTTCGATAGACTGGGTGGCGGCCAACTACAGCGATCGGCTGAAAGTGGTTAAAATGGAAATTGACCCCAATCCTAATACTGTCAAGCAGTATAAAGTAGAAGGAGTCCCAGCTCTCAGGCTGTTTAAAAATGCCGAAGTAGTGCTTTCTCACGAGGGAGCCATTACTAAACAAACTTTGGTCGGTTTGCTGGACGCTCACTTATAAAGTTTGGAAATGATTCGGGAGTTTCCAACTCCCAACTCACAACTATAGCAATCGAAAAGATTTTTTAATATCTCTCTTTTCTCCTCGATATTCCTCTCTGAATCTGCGCCCTCTGCGCTCTCTGGGGTTATAAAAAAATTTACAAAGCAGCACATAAAAATGAAAAAAAAATAATTCAGCCATGTAAGAAATATTAATATGCCCCAAAAGTTAGAAAAAATATGCAATTTGCTAAACGTTTAGAGCCACTGCAATTTAATGTATTTGCCGATATGGATCGGGCAAAAGCTCAAGCTAGAGCAGCGGGACAAAATGTGATTGACTTGTCTCTGGGTTCTTCGGATTTGCCGGCGGCGGCTCATATTACAGATGCGATCGCACATTCTCTGTCAGACACCAGCACCCACGGCTATTTGCTATTTAACGGCACAAGAGATTTTCGGGAAGCAGCAGCTATTTGGTACGAGCAAAAATTTGGAATTGCAGTCAATCCAGAAACAGAAGTGCTGCCGTTAATTGGTTCCCAAGAAGGCACGGCGCATATGCCTTTAGCTGTACTCAACCCTGGAGATTTTGCTTTGTTGCTCGATCCGGGCTATCCTTCCCACGCGGGCGGTGTGCATTTGGCTGGCGGTCAAATTTATCCGATGCCCATATTAGCAGAAAATGCGTTTTTGCCGATATTTGAAGATATTCCGACAGCAGTGCTGGCTGAGTCGAAGATGATGGTTTTGAGCTATCCTCACAATCCTACAACTGCGATCGCCCCGGTTGCTTTTTTTGAGAAAGCTGTGGCTTTTTGTCGGGAACATCAACTTGTTTTAGTTCACGATTTCCCTTATGTAGATTTGGTGTTTGACGATTCTGTAGGGGCGGTGCCCCCGTGCCCGCCCTCTGAGATCGAGGAAAACCGCAAATTGATGGCGCCGTCAATTTTTCAGGCCGATAGAGATAAGAGTGTGGCGATCGAGTTTTTTACACTATCCAAATCCTACAGTATGGGAGGTTTTCGAGTCGGATATGCGATCGGCAATTCCGAACTAATTGCAGCGCTGCGACAGGTAAAAGCCGCAGTGGACTTCAACCAATATCGAGGGATTTTAAACGGAGCGATCTCCGCATTAACAGGCCCTCAAGATACCGTCAGAACCAGCGTAGAAACCTTCAGAAAACGGCGGGATGCCTTTGTAAACGCGCTACAGGGCATCGGCTGGCAAGTACCCGTACCCCCTGCCACCATGTACGTTTGGGCGAAACTGCCGGAACCTTGGGCCAACGATTCCGTGAAATTTTGCACTCAGCTAGTACAGAGTACAGGAGTCGCAGCTTCCCCCGGTGCCGGTTTCGGGAAATCAGGAGAAGGCTACGTGCGATTTGCCTTAGTCGAGTCGCCAGCAATTTTGGAAACAGCAGTTAGAAAAATTGCTGAGTTTCTAAATTGAGCGATGTAATCTGTCTCAACTTAACCCGAAACACCCTCGTGATATCGTTTCCGGTTGCATCGGAATAATAAAATCTAGTCAACAGTTAACACTCAACCATTCAGTTTTTCGACCCGCCCGTCAACAGTCAACAGTCAACAATAATTCCGGTGCAACCGGAATTGATATGAGACTTAAGCCCACCCGACGTGAGCTTTTAGGCAGGGGTTAAAACCCCTGCCGGACTGGGGTTTTGACGTTTTTGGACACAGGAAGAAGGGCACGGCGTCTAAGTGCTTACCCGCAGCTCAAGATGGATGCAATTGCTAAAATAGTGTGATTTATACCTAAAGGAATAGATATTTGCACGCAGTATCTGTCACAATTTTTTTTAAGAAATGTTAACGTGAGACATCTTGGGAATTACCAGTTCCGCTCACCCACTCTAAAAATCCTTGCAGTGAATTCTGTCGGAGTAGCGATTGTTCCGTAGCGGCGAGCGCACACCCGAAAAAGACCACACTGCCCAAAATTGCAATCAGCGGCAAAGGCTTGCCCAGCCCAAAGTCCCGCTGAAGGCGAGCTAACGGTCTGCTCTCGCGCCTGAGCATCTTTCCCACCGTCAGTTGTTTGAGACTAAAAGGATCGCGCACAAAATGACCGCTCCAGCTAATTACCATATGAGAATGACAGTGGGGACAAGTGAATAGTCCACTGACCATCCCGACTGGGCCTACGACGCTGGAACGGTTGCAGATCGGGCAAGTGACAGAATGAGTGTTATAGGTAGGAGCGTTCATAACTGTTTTTCTTGAGTAAAAAAAACTAACAAGTAATTGGGAGCCTGTGTTAACGCCAAAGGTATAGACCTTGAGAGGCACTTTTCCTTAATTCCTAGTTTACCGCTCCGATCGGGTCGATCGGAGCTCACTGCTTCGGAAAACCTTCAACTTGCCAATCCCGCAACGAGTGCAAGTCGGGAGCACAGGTGAGATTATATTGCAAAGGAGTTACGGTTATTCTGTTGTCGCGAATAGCTTGTACGTCTGTAGGAATATCATGCGGCACCGCCGAATCGGCGATTTCTTCTACATCTTCTAACAATTCCCCAGCCAGCCAATAATAAGTTTTGCCGCGCGGATCGGTGCGCTTTTGAAATATGTCGAAATAGCGGCGAATGCCTTGACGGGCGATCGCAACTCCGGTAATTTCTGCTTGTGTGACTGCTGGTATGTTGACATTCAACAGCATCGGTTTCGCCATTGGCTGTTTTTCCAACTGTGCCAGCAAGCTGACAGCGAAATCCACCGCCGGCCCAAATTCCTGCGAAGTAAAGCTGGCGAGGCTGAAAGCAATGCTGGGAATCCCTTCCATAATTCCTTCCATTGCGGCCGAAACCGTACCCGAACAGATGATATCCGTGCCTAAATTGGGCCCGTGGTTGATACCGGAAAGAACAAAATCCGGCGGTTTGTCAAGTAAAGCCCACAAAGCAAGTTTCACGCAGTCGGCGGGAGTGCCCGAACAGGCCCAAGCTTGGACTGCGGGATCAAAAATAGATTCGACAATTTCGGCGCGGATGGGTTGGTGCAGAGTAAGGCCGTGGCCGGTAGCAGAACGCTCTCTGTCGGGACAAACTACGCTCACGTCGTGGCCAGCGTCGGCGAGAGCGTTGGCGAGGCTGCGGATGCCTTGTGCAAAGATGCCGTCGTCGTTGCTAATTAAAAGTTTCATTGAAATTTTTATAAGCCTTATAACAATACTAAACTAGATTCAACTAGCGCGATCGCTCTAACATCGAATTCCCTATTACAAATTATCCGTAACTGCCGAAAATCTAAAATCTAAAATCTAAAATCTAAAATCAACAAGCTGTAGAGCCAAAATTGCGCTAAACTCAACTTGGCCCAAAACTGCCATCAATCTAAAATCTAAAATCTAAAATCTAAAATCAAAATGACTGTCCAGCTTAGCGACATTGAAACTCAACTAGAAACCCTCGGCCAAGAGTCCAAAAGTGCGATCGCCACTGCCAATACCCTCGAACAACTCGAACAGTTGCGCGTCGGCTACCTCGGCAAAAAAGGCCAACTCTCTCAAATTTTAGGCATGATGGGCAAACTGTCGCCAGACCAACGGCCCAAAGTAGGTGCGATCGCCAATACAGTCAAAGAAGCCCTGCAAGCCGATTTAGAAGACAAGCGCGCCGCCCTCCAAACCGCCCAAATCCAAGCAAAATTAGCCTCAGAAACCATCGATGTCACCATGCCGGGGATTTTTCGCCCCCACGGCCGCGTGCACCCATTAAACGCAGTCATAGACCGCGCTCTCGATATCTTTGTCGGCCTCGGCTACACCGTCGCCAACGGGCCCGAAATGGAAACAGATTATTACAACTTCGAGGCGCTGAACACACCGCCAGACCACCCAGCGCGGGATATGCAAGATACATTTTACCTACCAGGCGGCAACTTGCTGCGGACTCAGACATCATCAGTGCAAATTCGCTACATGGAACAGCACAAACCGCCGATTCGGATTGTCTCTCCCGGCCGCGTTTACCGCCGCGATACTGTTGATGCTACTCACGCCGCAGTTTTCCACCAAATTGAACTTTTAGCAATTGATGAAGGTCTGACATTTACTGACTTGAAAGGCACAATTAAAGAGTTTTTGCGACAAATGTTCGGGCAAGATTTGCCGATTCGTTTCCGCACGAGTTACTTTCCGTTTACCGAACCTTCCGCCGAAGTTGATTTGCAGTGGAACGGCAAATGGCTGGAAGTTTTGGGGTGCGGAACAGTCGATCCTAACGTTCTTAAAGGAGTCGGTTTAGACCCAGAAAAATATACTGGGTTTGCGGCCGGTTTTGGAGTCGAGCGGTTCGCAATGGTACTTTATGAAATCGACGACATTCGCCGGGTTTATGGTAGCGATTTGCGTTTTTTGCGGCAATTTTAAAGCATGGTTTGGGGTCGGTTCTACAAACCCTCTAGAGATTTTGCTTAAGCTACATCAATTTTTCAGTTTCAAGTAAGTAAGTACAAATAAACATTACTGGGGGAGAGGGCGGGTTCTGCAACGATCGACTCGCCCTTACTGTAGATAAGCACTAAAGCCGCCCCTACAAGCCCCCGCAAGATATTATTGTTTTTTTGCGCTTACCTACTTATTTGTTGTCTACTTCCCAAAAACACCCTTGATGCTGTCAACAGCGCTCTCTACAGCATTCTTGGTGTTATCAACTGCTTTCTGAGTCCGAGCTGAATCTTCCGATGCTCTTTTCTCAATTGTGGCCGCATCTTTCTTAGCTTTGCGCTCTACTACACTACCATCCTCCGATGCTCGATCGACTTTAGAAGCATTTGTCTTGGCAGTTTCCTTAACCTTCTCTTCTGTATCTCGGATGAAGTTCTTGGCTCGTCCAGCATCTTTGCTGGCTTTTTCTTGAACCGCATCGCCCGCATCTGCTGCTGCGATCAAGTTTACAGCAGGAGAAGCCTGTGCTGCGGTGTTCGAGAAAAACGCACCAGACCAAACGAAAGCCATCGCTGACACGCAAAGCACAGTTGTAGCCATCCAGCGCCCGACAGTCGAAAGCCGTTTCGTAAAAGAATTGAGTTTCATACAATACACAATGAGATATGACATTCTATTTCTACTCGATCAGAGCGATCGGCTGAACCGTTCTCTAGAGAGAGGTTATCCGCCAACGAACGGTTAAAAAATGTCCCTCTTTTGATAGATGGACGCCAGGAATGTCAGTCAATTTTAGATTTTAGATTTTAGATTTTAGATTTTAGATTTTAGAGTTGACTCCCCAGCCGCCATTTGGAATCGTGAACTTGGGTGAGTAGATTGTAGATTTTAGATTAAAGATTAAACAATTGATATCGATTCCGGTTGCACCGGAATCGATATGAACCAGCCCTGGGGCGGGTGGGGTGAATGTACTTCACTCAGTTTAAATCTGCTGTATTTACGAATAGGTTGTTCCCGAAATTGTGCGTGGGATATCCACATATAAAACTTATAATGACTAATCACAATTTAGTAAAAAAGTCAATACAGTTTCATCAATTCCCTTTAGTTTCAAAGGCTTATATTTAACAATGCGATTTTCCTCAACATAATCTGCAACCGCCGCCGAAATTAGCACCGTGTTTGGTTCCGTCACCTCTTGCAAGCGGGCGGCAATATTCACGCTCGGCCCGATCGCAGTATAATCCGATCGATCAGGGCCGCCAAACATCCCCACCACCGCAGTACCCTGGTGAATTCCGCAGCGAAACCGCACCGGAGGCACGCCATTTTCCCCAACAATTCCCTGCTCCAACCAGCCCTTGTTAAGCTCCTTCAGAGCTCGCAGCATTTGGTCAGCAGCAGCCACAGCGCGGCGTACTTGCTCATTAGGCGTTAGTTCCTCCGGCGCGCCAAAGAAAGCCATTACCGCATCTCCAACAAACTTGTCCACCGTACCGCCACTGTCAAAAATAGCCTTAGTCATTGCCGCCAAATATTCATTCAACAGCTCAGCTACCCGGCGCGAGCGCAGCGTATTTGCCATTTGAGTAAAACCGACAATATCGCTAAACAAAATAGTAATCAATCGCGGTTCCGGGCGCAAATCCAAGGCCAAATCTCCAGCCGCTGCAGCCTTCACCATCGCCGGCGGCAAAAATCGGCGCAGCACCGACTCAGTTAAATAACTGTTCAACTGCTGCACTCGGCGCTCGTTTTGTTTGAGGGCGATCAAATTCCGCACTTCCGCCAACAATTCTCGATCGTTAAAAGGCTTGGACAAATAAGCATCCGCACCCCGTTCTACTCCTTCAATTCGAGTATCTTCATCGGCTTTAGCAGTCAGTAAAATTGCCGGAGTTCCCTGCAATTCCTCATCCTCTCGAATCATCTTAATCAAATCCAAGCCCGAAATCAAAGGCATCATCAAATCAGTTATAATTAAATTAGGGCGACGTTTTTTAGCCACGGCAAATCCTTCTTCTCCGTTGCGGGCGAGCAAAACTGCAAAGCCGGAATCTCGCAGAATTGCCGACACATAAAAGCGCAAATCAGGATTGTCGTCAACCACCAAAACCGTTCCCACTGCTGTTTCTGATTTGATCGGTTGGAGCGCATCAAAGTTATGATTTTCTGCCTCATTTTCCGATAAATCCGCTTCCACATCAGCCAGTTCCACCGCTGCTTTGGATGAGTGAAACTCCGCAGGTATTTCTAGTACCTGTTCCGGGGGCAAGTGAGTCGAACCGAAGTGCAGCCAAACGGTAAAAGTAGTACCTTCGCCGTAAACTGATTCAACTGAAATTTGACCGCCGTGGAGTTCGACTAATTCTTTGACAAGTGCCAAACCTAATCCGCTGCCTTCGTAGGAACGGCTAGCTGAGCCTTCGGCTTGGTGAAACCGCTCGAATAAATAGGGAATTTGTTCGGTGCGAATGCCGATACCGGTGTCTTTTACTTGCAACAAGCAGTGAGCGCCGGCCGATTCAACTTTCAGGGTGATAGTTCCGCCTTCTGGGGTGAATTTAACAGCATTTGATAGCAGGTTGTAAATAACTTTGTCAAATCTTTCCAAGTCCAAATAAAGTAAAGGACATTCTTGCAGTTGGGTAATTAAGTGCAGTCCTTTTTTCTCGCAGTAGGCGCGGAACGACTCTGCGGTAGAGTAACAGAAACCGACTAAATCGCAGGGGCGAAAACTTGGCTGCATCCTTCCAGCATCGAGTCGCTGCAAGTCCAGCAGTTGATTTACCAAGCGCAGGAGGCGGCGGGAATTACGCAAAGCGATTACGGCTTGTTCGTAGGGTAAGTCTTCTTTGCGCCTACAAGCTGACTCTAGAGGGCCGATAGTTAGAGTTAGAGGTGTGCGGAACTCGTGGGAGATATTTTGGAAAAATTCGGTTTTGAGCCGATCGGCTTCCAGAAGCCGTTCTGCCTGCTGTCTGGTAGTCTGGTAGAGGCGCGACTGCTGCACGGCCAGAGCAGCTTGAGTTGCGACTATTTGAGCCAGGTCAATGTCTGAGATGTTCCAGCGGCGGATGCTGTGATTTTGGCGCAGGGAAATGCTGCCGATGATTTTGCCTTCTGAGAGTAAGGGAACGACTAACAGGGCGCGGGCTGGCGATCGAACTTGCAGTTCTGTAACATTTAACTCGGGGTGTTCGTCGAGATCTTCGATCGCCACCGGCTCTTTTGATACCATAACTTGCAACAACAGCGGATTGCCTCGAATCGGCACCAAAGACTGTGGCAAAGAAGGATGGGCAAAAACCCAGGCGCGAGTGTTCTCAGCAGCATCGCCAGAAGCCGTCTCGTAGCCCAGAGAGTTCACAACTACTTCTGGATTGTCAATAAAACCCTGTTCTACAGCCACGGTATCCCTATCTGTGTCGTATAGCCCCACGCATTGGACGTATTCATCATCTTCAGTCCACAGAGATAGGGCGCAGCCGTCAACTTGCAAAGCTTGGCCGAGTTGTTGAGTAATGGCTGCAAAAATATTTTGGGGATCGAGACTCGATCGAATTGCCGTAGTAATAGTATTGACTAAGGCCTCGCGCTTGGCCAGCGCCCGCACCTGTTCGTAAGCCCGGGCTTGAGAAAGCGCCAAAGCCGCTTGGTCTGCCACCGTAATTACCAACTGTACCTCGTGGTCTTGCCACTGGCGCGGTTCCTCAAACTGGTGCAGCGCCAAGACTGCCATCAGTTCGATTTTGTAAAACAGCGGTACGATCAAGCTCGATCGAATATTCGCAGCTTCGTAAGCCTGTTGTCGTTGCGGATTATCCCAGTTTAAAACTCGATCGTCAGTTTGGGCATCTTGAATCACCTCCACATCCAGAGTTTCCCAAACCAAATCCGGCAGCAAATCGGGCGAGAGTTCGGCAGCAGAAGCATCACCGGGCATTGCTTCCTCATCGCCCCGCAACCCTTTAGTTTCTGCCTTTTGGTAAACGAACCACTCATCGGCCACCCGGCCGTCTTGGAACGGCCGCAGCAGACAGCAACTCACCTCAAACATCTGCCCGACAGTTTCCACAATTCTTTGCAGCATTTGCTGGTAATTGGGAGCCGATCGGATAGTATTGGTAACGGCATAAAGCAGCGATTCTTGGCTCAAAGCACGGCGCAGTTCATTGGTGCGCGTTTTCAGAAGATTGTGAGTCTCAACAGCTTGACTGACAAGATTGATCAGCTCTTGAGCATCCCAAGGCTTGGTAACGTATTTAAATACTTTGCCAGCGTTAATAGCTTCAACTAAATCTTCAACATCCGTATAGCCAGTTAAAATAATTCGGATCACGTCGGGGTACTGAGCCGCGGTCAGGCTGAGAAACTCCGTACCGCTCATTTTTGGCATTCGCTGGTCGGAGATAATCACCGCAACTTCTCCCTCTTTTGCCAAAATTTCGAGCGCAGCCGGGCCTGATTCGGCTCTGAGCACTTTGTAGTCTCGATGAAAGGTGCGGTAAAGCAAGTCGAGGTTATCTGGTTCGTCATCGACGATCAGAATTTTTAGCTTAGGATTTTCTTGGGAATTCATGCACCGTTCTCCTGTGCCCCGGGGCTGTTCGATTTAATAAGTCTGATTAAAGGAAGAATTCGCCGATTTAAATTGCTGAAGTCATACCATTTTCGATTTTCGATTTTCGATTTTCGATTGCGAATGACTGATGACATAAGGGTTGGGATTTTGCCTAGAGTGCCATTATTTTGGGAAAAAGGTATCACAATAATTCGTCTATATGAAGTTGTTGTGAGTGTGCGAGGCAAGCATCAACCTTGATTTTTGATGTCTGGGTTTTCAATTCGGAATTCTTCTGAGCCACAGTTATCTGTCGTGCACCCCAATTTTATTATTTAATGATATTCACATAAACTCGTCTCCCGATAATTTTCCTTCACCCCTTACCTTTATGCAGCCGGAGAGCAAACACAAATCTGGCTATTTTAACTGCCGTCTGGATTTCTCAGAATACATAGGAATAACCGTCCTGATTGTGAGTTGATTTGCCAAATTTATGTTTGCTCCTGGCTCCTGGGACTATTTTATTTGGTATGTGAAAGCTGCCCGCAGCAAGATAGAATAGACAACCAACATCTTCGCCTGTGTTTTTTCCCACAAGTAATAGCAACTTTAACAGTCAGCCAAGGATACCGACCACAATCCGGCGCCGAGCCCCTGACTGATATTCGGGGGTGGCTGACAGACCACAGAGGTGTCTGTGGGAGTGACGCAATTGCTGTACCATTTTAGTTAGACTTGCATTTTTTTCCCCGATCTCGGCATTTTTTGTGCGTCCTGCAGATTAACGCCCAAGCCAATTACTGCGGCGAAACACCGCAAGCTAGAGCATCCATCTGTTAATCTTAGCTAGGGATGTACTCTGTGGAAACCGATCAGTCGATTTTAGATTTTAGGTTTTAGATTTTAGATTTACTCCACAGATGAATCGGGGAGCTTGAACTAGGGTCTAAAATTTTGATCAGTCCCCGACGAGTGTCGGTGGCTTGTATCGGTTTTTGGGCAGGGTCAATCAGCTCGATCGAGGTTTTTAAGGTCTCATCGCGCGCAGCAGAGTATCGAACCGACGGGGAAAACCCCTGCTGACTGTTTCCAGGCATCCAAATTTAAATTGGAAGTTGGGAAAGTACCCCCTAGCTCAACAGGTAAGGCCGGTTCCATGGGGGACGGGCGATGGATAGCCCAGAACTGCTGAAAACTAGGGTGCCAAGCCGGGGGGGCGGCGGCGAACATCCGACGCGCGATCGTACCCGGTGTTAGTATGGTAAGTCGTGGAGTTTTTCTACTACCGCTGGACGGATAAATTATATTCGATCGGGTATTTCCGTAAGCAGAGATCGGTAGGATTCCGGGAACCTGACGTTAAAACCTTTGTGATTGTTTTTAATACCTTGCCCGCTAAGCTGTCGCGCATTTAATTTGTAAGCTACTGTTTACTTAAACTCTTCTGATGCCGGCCGAAAGCCAGGGATCAAGCTTCAATTTAAAGGCAAAATAGCTTATCCACAAATCTAGTATTAGGGGATGAGTTTTATTTTTTCATAACTAGAGTATTAAATGCTAAAAATTTTCCATTTACCTCAAATGGTACTTAAAGTCAAGCACCAAAAAATATAATTTAATCTGGCTAATAAACTATGCCTATAAGTTACGTTATAAGATCAGTATAACATCAGTGAATTTTCTAAGAGGGTAGCTTAGAAACCCGCGTAAAAAAAATTAATATAGTGGCCTGGCATTGTGAATCCTTCATTTTTTTCCTCACCATCTCACCAACAACAAACTCCCGGACTTTCTGGTTTTTCGATCCGGGTCGCTGTGCCCAACGACTTAACGCAGCTAGCTGATATTTTAGCCATGAGCTTTCACTCCCGCGAGGGGTTGGTAGAATGGGTGTATCCAGTGTTGCGTTTGGGCATTTACGAAGATTTAAAAAATCGACTGCGTTCTAAGGCAGAACATTACATTTGTCTGGTTGCTGAGCTAGTCTCGCGCGAGGAGGGAACACAGAATTATCGATCGCACCGAGCTCAGCGTATGGCAGGAACAGTAGAAATGGCTTTGCGTTCTCGCTTTCCTTGGCAAATCCCTAGTTCTGACTATCCTTATTTGTCGAATTTAGCCGTTCACCCGGATTATCGGCGCCAGGGAGTTGCTCAACAATTGCTCAGCAACTGCGAGGAGACCGCCAAAGAATGGGGATTTTCTGAGATTTACCTCCACGTTCTGGAAAATAATCACCCGGCGCGACAGTTGTACTATCAGGCCGGCTATCGCTTGCAACAGGTGGATTGGAATTGGACTGGTTGGCTGTTCGGCCAGCCGCGCCGCCTGTTTTTACGCAAGCAGATTTCGCTATCCTAAGCTAAGTATTTGAATTGATCATGGGGAATTGGGGCTTCGCCAAGAAAAAGGAAAAAATAGCTATCCGTGTATCTTTTACTTCCGAATTGTGAATCAATGGAATGGGAATGGGGAATTAGTGATAAATTTTAGTTTGCTCTTAAGCCCGATCGCACAACACACTACAATTAGTTGGTAGTAAACACTTGAGCTACCAAGCCTTGTGTACCTGAGACCACCTGAAAAACCCATACAAAATTATATCAAATCCGGTAGCCTCGTCGGGCGTAAAATCCCGTCAAGAATCACGGACGCTGCAACAGGAATCAATCGAATTAATCTGCGTTAATCTGTGTTTATCTGCCCACATCTGCGGTAAAAAAAAGAAAATTCATTAACCGCCCCGGACAAGGGATTGAAGCTGATTTACGCCGATAATAAGAGATTTATGAATAAGCCCAAGGCTACCAGATTTGATATTATACCAAATCCGGGTTGAACACACCTTTATTTTTTAGCATTTTAGAGAGGGACAAAAGGCAACTGTAAGAGCGATGTCAAGGGCCGAGTGCAACACAGTTTCTAACCCGGATTGAGTAGGGTGAGGAACGCCACAGAAGTTCTGATCTGCTGTGGCGTTTTGTTCGTCGGAACAGGAGACTTTCGCCGCCAATTCTAGAGTTCAGAGAGATTTGGTAGGAAATCCGAGGAGCCGATCGCCCCGTTAACCCCAACCAGATTCGCTAAAACCCGATCGGTTCCTGCTACTCGCAGCAACGTACCGTTCGGAGTGGCGCTAAATTGCAACTGCTGGAAACTCAGCCCGTCGGTCAAAACAAACTTATCGACGCCTACCTCGAAGTTAATGACAGTATCAGTGCCGCCCTCACCATTCAACACAAATTGATCGCTCCCAATACCTCCAATTAAAGTATCTTCGCCCAAGTCGCCAAACAGCCAGTCATCTCCAGCGCCCCCATTGAGAAGGTCGTTATCTTTACCACCAATCAAGGTATCGTTGCCAGCATCTCCGTTGATAGTATCTTGGCCTTCGTTGCCGTAAAGCAAGTCATCGCCCTCACCGCCGTTGATGCAGTCTTGCTGGTCGTTTGCGGCCACCGAGACACCCCGGTTATCAGCACGATCGCCATAGATGGTATCGTTGCCCTCGTCACCGCAGATCTCATCGCTGCCGTCACCGCCGTAAATCAAGTCGTCGCCCTGATCTCCGTGTATGAGATCGTTAGCTTTGCCGCCGTAAATCAAGTCGTTGTCTTGACCGCCACTGATGGTATCGTCACCCTCATCGCCGAACAGCACATCAGCACCGATGCCACCAAAGAGCAAGTCCTGGCCGCCAACATCTTGAACTCGACTTCGAGCACCGCCGTACATGGTGTCGTCGCCGCTGTCGCCGACAAGGGTATCAGAGCCAATTTCGCCCCAAATCAGGTCATGATCTTTGCCACCCCAAACACAATCATTGCCTTTACCTGCTTGCACGGTATCATTACCGTGGCCGCCGCCGATGATGTCGTTGCCACCGTCGGCAAAGATTAAGTCTTGTTCCCCGATATCCCCGATGGACTGGGAACTGCCACTGTCGCCGAGCAGAGTATCGGCTCCTTGGCCGCCGTAGAGGGTATCAGAGCCTAATTGACCGTAGATCAGGTCATTGCCTTTACCTCCGTAAGCGCGATCGTTATCTTTGCCTGCAACGATCGTATCGTTGCCTTGTTGGCCGTGGAGGAAGTCGTTGCCGAAACCTCCGTACAGCAAGTCGCGTCCCTGGGAGTCGCTGGCCCTTTTGTCGCCGATGCCACCAAACAAGGTGTCGGAGCCGATGCCACCAAACAAGGTATCAGAGCCGAGTTCGCCCCAAATTAAGTCATTTTCTTTACCTCCAAGGGCAATATCGTCACCTTTGCCGGTATGGATGGTATCCTCGCCCTCGTTGCCGTTAATCAGGTCTGCACCGTTGCCTCCGAAGATCAAATCGCCATTGTTCTGAGCACTGCTGGAGTTATCGTTGCCGTTGTCTCCCAAAATCGTATCGGCACCTAGATCTCCAAACAGGCTGTCAGAGCCTAAGTCGCCGGCAATCCAGTCGTTCTGTTTGCCTGCAAATACGATATCGTTGCCCTCGTCTCCGTAAACAATATCGGTGTCAATGCCCCCAAAAATCGTGTCATTGTCTTCGTTTCCGTAAATTTCGTCCGCACCGTCTTCACCTAAAAGCAGATCGTTGCCTTCAAAACCGACGATTTTTTGGTTGCCTTTGGTGTCTACGATCAAGTCATCGCCGTCGGTTCCTTTGGTGGTTTGTCCCTCTGAAAATTGTGAAATCGGCCCGACAAATCCAACTGCGGGTGGTTGCTGCGGAGGCGCAAAGTTAATTCCCGGTTTTTCAATAATGGGCGAACATTGACAGTCGGTATCTGTTTCGGCGATCGGATTTGAGACGATCGGCGATGCCGGCGTTGGTGTGGGTGTAGGTATGAGTGGGGGAACAGTTCCAACTGGCCTCAAGATAGCAGCAACAGTAGCGCTAGCGGGGCTGACTTTGCCGAGGTTGTCCGTGGCGGTGTAGCTGAAAGTTGCTCCGTTAAAGTCAACTGTGGCTACGAAAAATAGTTGTCCTATTTGTGCCGGAGTCAAAACTTGACCGACTTTCACGGGTATGTCGCCGTTGACTGAATCTGATAGGAACAGGACTCCTTGGTTGGCTGGGGGGACTCTGGTGATGGTGTAAGAGACGATCGACCCATCGGGGTCACTTCCTCCCAATCCCAACACCTGCACGATGCCGTTAGTCGGAACCGTGAAGTTAACATTGTTAATCGATGGCGGTTGGTTGGAAGTCGGGGAGATAGCGGCAACTGTAGCAGTGGCGGGGCTGGTAGCGCCGCTGTTATCTGTGGCGCTGTAGCTGAAATTGGCACCGGTAAAGTCGCCGGTGGATTGGAAAAATAGTTGTCCTATTTGTTCCGGTGTCAAAACTTGACCTGGTGTCACGGCTACTCCGCCGTTGGCTGGATCTCCTAAAAACAGGATTCCTTGGGCCGCTGGCGGCAGGGTGTTGATCGTGTAAGAGGCGATCGACCCATCGGGGTCACTTCCTCCCAATCCCGGCACCCGCGCGCTGCTGTTGGGGTCTACCGTGAAATTAGCATTGTTGGTTACTGGCGGTAAGTTTAGGGGATTTGGTGTGGGAGTTGCTCCTGTGGAACCGAGAGTAGCGGTAGCCAGGGAACTGGTAGCGCCGTTGCTATCTGTGGCGCTGTAGCTGAAAGTTGCTCCGGTAAAGCTACCTGTGGATTGGAAAAATAGTTGTCCTAGCTGTTCCGGTGTCAGGATTTGACCTGGTGTCACGGGTACGCCGCCGTTGGCTGGATCTCCTAAAAACAGGACTCCTTGGGCCGCTGGGGGCAGGGTGTTGATGGTGTAAGAGGCGATCGACCCGTCGGGGTCGGGGTCGCTTCCTCCCAATCCTGTCACTAACTGGCTGCTGTTGGGCCCGAGGCTGGAGTTGGCATTGTTGGCAACTGGCGGTTGGTTGTCAGTTGTGCTGGGAGTTGGTGTGGGTCCTATCAGTCCCGCCACACTAGCGGTAGCGACTGGACTGATAGCACCGCTGTTGTCTGTAGCGGTGTAGGTGAAATTGGCTCCTGTAAAGTTGCCCGTCGTGAAGAAATATAGTTGCTGCAACTGTTCAGGAGTCAGGACTTGACCTTGTGTCACTGGTACACCGCCGTTGGCTGGATCTCCTAAAAACAGGACTGCTTGGTCTGGTGAGGGCAGGGTGTTGATGGTGTAAGAGACGATCGACCCGTCGGGGTCGCGGTCCCTTCCTCCCAATCCCGTGACTAACCTGCTGCTGTTGGGTCCGAGGCGGGAGTTGGCATTGTTGGCTAATGGCGGCTGGTTGTCAGTTGGAGTTGGAGTTGGTGTGGGAATTGGCGAAACAGGCCGCAAGATAGCCGCCACAGTAGCGACAGCGGGACTGGAGGCGCCGCTGTTGTCTGTGGCGCTGTAGGTGAAATTGGCTCCTGTAAAGTTGCCCGTCGTTTGGAAAAATAGTTGCTGTAACTGTTGAGGCGTCAGGACTTGACCTGGTGTGACTGGTACGCCGCCGTTGGCTGGATCTCCTAAAAACAGGACTGCTTGGTCTGGTGAGGGCAGGGTGTTGATCGTGTAAGAGGCGATCGACCCGTCGGGGTCGCTTCCTCCCAATCCTGTCACTAACTGGCTGCTGTTGGGCCCGAGGCTGGAGTTGGCATTGTTGGCAACTGGCGGTTGGTTGTTAGTTGGAAGTATGGCCGCGACAGTAGCGGTAGCGGGACTGGTGGCGCCGCTGTTGTCTGTGGCGCTGTAGGTGAAATTTGCTCCTGTAAAGTTGCCCGTCGTTTGGAAAAATAGTTGCTGCAACTGTGCTGGAGTTAGGACTTGGCCTGGCGTCACTGGTTGGCCGCCGTTGGCTGGATCTCCTAAAAACAGGACTGCTTGGTCTGGTGAGGGCAGGGTGTTGATCGTGTAAGAGGCGATCGACCCGTCGGGGTCGCTTCCTCCCAATCCCGTGACTAACCTGCTGCTGTTGGGTCCGAGGCGGGAGTTGGCATTGTTGGCTAATGGCGGTTGGTTGTTAGTTGGAGTTGGTGTTGGTGTGGGAGTTGGCGCCACTGGGCGCAAGATAGCCGCCACAGTAGCGACAGCGGGACTGGAGGCGCCGCTGTTGTCTGTGGCGCTGTAGGTGAAATTGGCTCCTGTAAAGTTGCCCTTCGTTTGGAAAAATAGTTGCTGTAACTGTTGAGGCGTCAGGACTTGACCTGCTGTGACTGGTACGCCGCCGTTGGCTGGATCTCCTAAAAACAGGACTGCTTGGTCTGGTGAGGGCAGGGTGTTGATCGTGTAAGAGGCGATCGACCCGTCGGGGTCGCTTCCTCCCAATCCTGTCACTAACTGGCTGCTGTTGGGTCCGAGGCTGGAGTTGGCATTGTTGGCAACTGGCGGTTGGTTGTTAGTTGGAAGTATGGCCGCGACAGTAGCGGTAGCGGGACTGGTGGCGCCGCTGTTGTCTGTGGCGCTGTAGGTGAAATTTGCTCCTGTAAAGTTGCCCGTCGTTTGGAAAAATAGTTGCTGTAACTGTTGAGGCGTCAGGACTTGACCTGCTGTGACTGGTACGCCGCCGTTGGCTGGATCTCCTAAAAACAGGACTGCTTGGTCTGGTGAGGGCAGGGTGTTGATCGTGTAAGAGGCGATCGGCCCGTCGGGGTCGCTTCCTCCCAATCCTGTCACTAACTGGCTGCTGTTGGGCGCGAGGCTGGAGTTGGCATTCTTGGCAACTGGCGGTTGGTTGTCAGTTGGAGTTGTGGGAGTTGGTGTGGGAGTTGGTGTTGTGGGAGTCGGTGTGGGAGTTGGTGTTGTGGGAGTCGGTGTGGGAGTTGGTGTTGTGGGAGTCGGTGTGGGAGTTGGTGTTGTGGG